>JASIJX010000221.1 GCA_030049955.1 Acidobacteriaceae bacterium | reverse complement strand
AACGGCCAGCCCGCCATCGCCATGCTCGACAACAACATTCCGGCCACCAGGAATCCTGTAACGGGCGCACTTGTGGCGCTGCCACTCACCGCTGACCAACTGTCTCAGGCCGGGTTGGCGTGCAAGGGGGGCTTCAGCCTGACCGGTCAGCCGTTGACCGGTAGTCCCAACGGTGCACTTGTCTGCCCAGCCAACGAGCTTACCTCGTCGCTGCTGCGCATTCCCGCGCCCAACACGGGCGACAACGACCGCAACCCGCCGCGCGTCGCGCCGCGCAACCTGTTTGACGTCGATCTCGGCAAGAACAACGTCTTTCACGCCGACAAGTACAAGCTCGACCTGGACCTGACGGCCGTCAACATCACCAACAAGTTCACGCTCTATAACTTCCTCTCCACCTTCAGCGGCACGCACTACGTAACCCCCCGCGCCCTGACGGCGAAACTCACCTTGAACTTCTAAAAGAAGGCTTGTAAGAGCGGGCTTAGGCAGGCAAGGCGCGCCCCGGCGAACTTTTAAACCTCAGTAACCGCCCCGGCTATCAACCGGGGCCGGTTTCTTGTTGCGCGGCTCAAGCCAATGGCAGACACTATACCCATGCTCCCCCGCAGATTTCTCCTGATTGCATGCTGCATCATTGTGCAGTTTCATCCTCCTGCCTGCGCCAAGGAATCCAAAGCGAAAGGGAAGGACATGGACGACCTCCCTTACGCGCTTTTCCAAGACGGTTCAACGCCAAGCAAGGAAATGCTCGCCACTCTCCTTCACCAGTTGCACTGGGACAATAACAGTGCGGGCAATCTTGACCGTATGGGCTACCGCCTGCGATTTGAGAAGGCTGACGAGACTCAGGCCCCCGAAGGCGGCGTGATCCGCTATCGGATCTTCGCCGAGGGAACTCCCGAGGACAAGGTCTATGGTTTAGACATCTGGGAGGTCGGAAAGCTTACGAGTCCCACAGGCCAGGATGTATATGTGAACGCACAAGGCCTCATAATGACCCGCCAGCCGCGTCCTGACGAGGAGTTTGCGTCGCGATTGCCGGGGGTCGAAGTCATCGTCTCTCCCAAGGAAATCTCCGGTGAGCCAACGCGCTACGCTCTCATCAGCCGTGATAATGGTGTGACTGCCTATGGAACTCTGGTCCCCCATCCGGTGGTATCGCAGGTCGGGGGTTGCCGCCTCGAAGCCAGAGTCGCGGCGCCGGGCTCGGCAGCGGTGCTGATCGTAGCTGATGGTTTCGAGCCGCAAACGCGGCTCCCCATGGTTCTCGAGTCGCTTGGCGAGATTTCAAACGTCGATGTGGTTACTGACCATGACGGTCACGCCGTAGTAGCCGGATTTCCATTCATCCAGGGCAAGACACAGGGAACGCTAAAGGTCTCGGCCGAGGGGAACGACTGCCTGCCTTCGGTACAGTTGACCTGGGGCAGTGAAACGGCTGCGGCCGTAGCAAAGAAGTAGCCGGGTGCGGGTGCGAGGGTCCGGGTACGGAGCTTTGCCCTACCGCGATTTTCACCTTGTGAAACCGACGACCCCTCCTCAGGTCTCATCCAACAGAGTGCTATGAGACCGTGCTTTATGGTTGTGGACAACGAATATCCCGAGAGCATCTCCACCCGTAAGCTGGTAATTGAGACCGCTAAGATGAACGTAATTACCACTTACAGCGGAGAAGAGGCGATCGAAACCCTAGCCCGTTTCCCGGCCGTGGACGGCGTTGTGCTCGATAGCGAGGTCCACGGTATTCCCTGTGCAAAGCTCATCGCGCGTCTGCAGGAAATACGTCCCAATCTCCCCGTAGTCGTCGTATCTCCCGGCGGCGATGAGCGATGCGAAGGGAAACACCATCACGTTTCTGGCTACAACCCCAGGGAATTGCTGACAAAACTTCAGCAGATATGCCCAACCGAGTACCGCCGGATTATCGGTCACGACGAGGAACTCGGCCGGCAAAGCTGACCGCCGCTTCTTCCGCCCCGTTTTCTCGTTCCCTGCCTTCTTGGTCCCTTGTTCCCTTATTCCCTCGTTCCCTGTTTTCTGTCATACTTGATTGTGTCCACCACGTTCGGCCAAAACCCCAAAACCCATTTTGAGAGAGCATCGATGTCGGCAAAGTATGTCTTTGTGACAGGCGGAGTTGTGTCCAGTTTAGGCAAGGGTCTTGCCGCGGCCTCCATCGGCTGCCTGCTCGAGTGCCGCGGCCTGCGCGTCAACATGATGAAGTTCGACCCGTACCTCAATGTGGATCCCGGGACCATGTCGCCCTTTCAGCACGGCGAGGTCTTTGTTACCGACGACGGCGCCGAGACCGACCTCGACCTCGGCCACTACGAGCGGTTTACGCACGCGCCACTATCCCGCGATAACAACCTGACCACCGGCCGCATCTACGAGCAGATCATTTTGAAAGAAAGACGCGGCGATTACCTCGGCAAGACCGTCCAGGTTATCCCCCACGTCACCAACGAGATCAAGAACGCCATGCGCAAGGTGGCCTCAAACGGCGCCGATGTGACCATCGTCGAAATCGGCGGCACGGTGGGCGACATCGAATCGCTGCCGTTCCTTGAAGCCATCCGCCAGATGCGCCAGGAACTGGGCCGCGAAAATACTGTCTTTGTTCATCTCACCCTCGTTCCCTGGATCGCCGCCGCGCAGGAGCTCAAAACCAAGCCCACCCAGCACTCGGTCAAGGAGCTGCTCTCCATCGGCATCCAGGCCGACGTTCTCATGTGCCGCTGCGACCGGCCCCTGAATCGCGAGATCAAGCAGAAGATCGCCGCCTTCTGCAACGTGGAAGAGCGCGCCGTCATCAACGCCACCACCGTCGACTCCATTTACGAGGTGCCGCTCGGCTTCGCGCGGGAGGGCGTGGATGAGCTGATCCTGAGATACCTGCACAAAGAAGCGCCCGAAGCCGATCTCTCAAAGTGGCAGGATCTCGTGCACCGCGTTCACCACCCCAAGGACGAAGTCTCGATCGCAATCGTCGGCAAATATGTCGAGTACGAGGACAGCTACAAGTCGCTCAAGGAAGCGCTCACGCACGGCGCCATCGCGCAGAATCTCAAGCTCAAGGTCACCTGGCTCGAAGCCGAAGGCCTCGAATCTAAATCGCCCGGCGACCGCAGCTACGAAGCCCAGCTCGAAGGCTTCGACGGCATCCTCGTCCCCGGCGGCTTCGGCAAGCGCGGCATCGAGGGCATGCTCAACGCCATCCGCTACGCGCGCGAGAAACAAGTGCCGTATTTCGGCATCTGTCTCGGCATGCAAACCGCTTGCATCGAGTTCGCCCGCAACGTCTGCGGCCTCAAGGACGCAAACTCCAGTGAATTCGACCCCGCCACGCAGCACCGCATCATCTACAAGCTGCGCGAGCTGCTGGGCGTTGAAGAGATGGGCGGAACCATGCGCCTCGGCGCATGGACCTGCATCCTGCAGCCGGATTCGCTCGCCTCAAAGGCCTACGGCAACGCAACCGAGATCAGCGAGCGTCACCGTCACCGCTACGAGTTCAACCGCGAATACGAAGCGCTCCTGACCGGCGCCGGCCTGCGCATCAGCGGCTCCACACCCGACCAGACCTACGTAGAAATCGTCGAGATCCCGAGCCATCCCTATTTCGTCGGTTGCCAGTTCCACCCCGAGTTCAAGTCGAAACCTCTTGAGCCGCACCCATTGTTCTTCGAGTTCGTAGCCGCAAGCTACAAAAACCACGTAGAGCGCACAGCGGATGTTATCAGGCAGTCGACTGAGGCGATGGCGTAGCTTCGCAATCAATCAACATCTCCAAAGCCTGTCATCCTGAGCGAGTCACGCGAAGCGTGACGAGTCGAAGGACCTGCGGTTGTATTTCTGCTCGCTCGGAACATATGACTGAAGGTCAGCCGCCGATCCTACTGGCTGCCAACCGTCGTCTGCTTGTTCGTCTTGAAGGTGAAAGCGTCCTTCGGAACACCCTTATTCATCTGGAAATTCGAATAGGTGCAAACGCGGTAGTGGCTGGGGTCCTCGTCGAAGCGCTGCTTCAGGCTCACGCCGCGGTCCAGATCCATCCACAGCGTGATCTTGGCCACGTTGCGGCGCACGGTCGGGTCCTTGGGAATCATCTCGAGCTTTTCGGTCTTTACGCCGTCCACCATCTCAGGGCCGTCATCAGTGATATCAAACTTTTCCGCCAGGTCTTTGCCGCTGGCCCCAAAACCCATCATGAACCAGCTCTCGTACTGGCTCAGCTTGTTGAACACCGTCACATGGTTCAGCTTTTCGTCATAGAGCCGCACGCTGCCGCTCTGGCAGCAGACGATGATCTTGGGAGCCTTCTCCCCGTTCACCTCGGTGATGTGCAGGCCCATCTGGAAGCTCGATCCCGTGCGCTGGTAATAGACCACGCCCGTCTGCACGTCCTTGTCGGGCACCGGATCGGTTTGAATGCTCGTGAATTCAAAATTGGCAGTCGTCGAGTGGAACTTTGCTGCGGCAGCATCCAGCCGCGCGAGCGTGGCCTTCAGGTCGCCGGCGGCAAATGCGCGGCCGGGCATCACGGTCAGCGTGAGCAGAGCCGCCAAAGACAGTCTTCCAAACGAAGAACGCCGAAAGCAGAAAAGCATGGATTCTTTCCTTTTCTTATCTACGCGGTCGACCCCCGCAAGGTTCCGGACGAAGATCGAAGATCGCAACAACGGCCTAAGCAATGACCCAGAACAATCGGTCTGGACACGAGACGGCTTTATCGGTGAACCCAGACCTTCCACTGCAGGTTGCCTTTTGCATCGGTCACCGTTATCCAGCGCTCCACGGAAACTGCATCGCCGGTGACCGGCTCAATGGCCTTGCGGAGCGCGTCCCTTACCACACGGTTCGAAGCGCCTGCGGGAACATCGACCGCCGCGGCATCCACCGTTACAACCAGACCGTGCGTGCCGTATCCGGTCACCTCAAGCGTATGCGTCACGCGCGTCATGGGCGTTGGCTTTTCCCCGAAGTCCCACAAATGCGGCGCGACGAAAATGAACAACAGGATGAGCGTTACCATCACGTCGTAATGGAAGCTGCCGCGCTTGTAGGTCCAGTAGAAATAACTTTTGAGGACCCGCGAGACGCCGCCCGTGTTCGATCCAGAAACCGTGTCGCTGGAGGTGAAAGAGGCCATCAGAACCCTCTCACTATTTTATCCAGCCCGCCCATATACGGCCGCAGCGCCTGCGGCACCACCACGGAGCCGTCGGCCTGCTGGTAGTTTTCGAGGATGGCCAGCCAGGTGCGCCCCACGGCCAGTCCACTGCCGTTGAGCGTGTGCACGAACTCGGGTTTCGCTTTGGGACCACCCTTTCCAGAACTTGCCCTGTAGCGGATATTTGCTCTTCGCGCCTGGAAGGCGTCGAAGTTCGAGCACGAAGAGATCTCGCGGTAGAGGTTCTGCCCCGGCAGCCAGACTTCGAGATCGTAGGTCTTGGCCGAGGAAAAGCCAGTGTCGGCGGTGCACAGCAAAACCCGCCGGTACGGCAGTTCCAGCGCCTCCAAAATCTCTTCGGCGTCGCGCGTCAGTTTCTCGTGCTCGGCTTCGGATTCCTCCGGCCGCGTAAATTTCACCAGCTCCACCTTCTGGAACTGGTGCTGGCGGATGATGCCACGCGTGTCTTTTCCCGCTGCTCCCGCTTCCGCGCGGAAGCAGGGCGTGTACGCCGTAAGCGCGATGGGCAGCCGCACCTCGTCGAGGATCTCGTCGCGATAGAGGTTGGTGACCGGCACTTCGGCCGTAGGTATTAGGAAGAGGTCCCGGCGGTACGAAAGAACGCCCCGCGGAACGGTTGTCTGGTAGGGACCTTGAGGCAGGGGCGTCGAGGTTTTCAATTCGATCTTGACGCTCCAACCATCAACCTCTTTCACCGTGAAGAGCCCGTTCTGGCCCAATGCGTACACCTCTTCACCGATAACAGGCGTGTGATGGATATCCTGGTCAAAGCCTTCAATTGGAACCTTGAATAAGTCCACCTCGAATTTCGGAAGTTGCCCCGTCCCAAACATGGAATCACGGTTCACCATGAACGGCGGCAACACTTCGGTGTAGCCGTGCTTCTGCGTGTGCAGGTCGAGCATGAAGCTGATGAGCGCCCGCTCCAGCCGCGCGCCCGCGCCCATGTAAACCGCAAACCGCGCGCCGCTCAGCTTGGCCGC
>JASIJX010000220.1 GCA_030049955.1 Acidobacteriaceae bacterium | reverse complement strand
CGCTCGAGTCCAGCTGGTCGCCGCCCACGCGCGTCCGCACCACTTCCTCTTTGTCAACCAAGAGCACTCTCGCGCCGAGTTCGATAAAGCGTCGGGCAATCGCCAGGCCCAACCCATTTCCGGCTCCCGTTACGATCGCATTTCTTCCTTTGACCATCAGTTCACCTAGATCCGTCATACTTTATCCCTGAAAGAGGATGCGTCCTGAGCCAACTCCGTATGACGGACACCGGAACTCATCGCGTCGACTCCGGAATCCTCCAAATTTTATTCCAGATCGATAACGGCTATGTCAAGTCGCTTTGATCGACGGATTCCGCAATACGGACAGGGTGGGAATGTTTCGCGTCAGACCGCCAAATTCCGGATACTATTGAACTACTTTCGGGTCAAGGATGATCCAATTTTACCTTTGACAGCTTGGCCAAGACCTCGCACCAGACGAGGGAGGCAGGCAAATGGAGCACGGCCCGTGATTGCTCGTCAGACGAAGGAACCTCATCATGACATCCATCAATATCGCTCTCGTAGGGTTCGGCTTCATGGGATCCATGCACGCCGAGATCTACGCTCAACTCCCTGGCGCGCGTCTAGTAGGCGTTGCCGATCCGCGAGTTGACGTGACGCGAGCCAGGCTGCAGAAGCTCGGCCTCGAAGTTCCGGTCTACGATTCGCTGTGGGAACTCTTATCAGCTTTGCCTGAAACCGAGATGGTCGATGTTTGCACTCCGCTGGACGCGCATGAAGCCGATGCTCTGACTGCTTTGGGGAGCGGGCGCCACTTATTCTGTGAGAAGCCCCTCGCGCCAAGCCTCGCAGCTGCCGACCGCATCATTGCTGCCGCAAATAACGCCGGGGTTATGGCGCAAGTCGGGCATTGCATTCGTTTTTGGCCTGAGTACAGAGCGCTGAAGCAATTTGTACGCGAGGGTCGCGCCGGCCGTCTCCTGAGCCTCTCCTTAACCCGTCAATCCTCACGTCCCGAGTACACAGTCGATAATTGGGCAAATGTTGAGCAGCGTTCGGGCGGGGCAGCACTCGACCTCCACATCCACGACACCGACTTCGCCATCGCGCTCCTGGGCACGCCACGCGCGGTTTATTCGCGCTCTGTCTTCGATTCGAGCGGCCCGTCGCACATCTTCACTCTCTACGACTATCCCGACGTTGTCGTTTCGGCCGAAGGGGGATGGAACTATCCGTCCAAGTGGGGATTTCGCATGGCATTTCAAGCGGTCCTTGAACAGGCCTGCATCGACTTTGATTCAAGCAAATCTTCCACTCTGACCTTGACCTGGAATAACAGCGCTCCAGCGCCGATGGTATTCGAGTCGCCTTCTGCTGGAGAGTCCCAGAGTTCGGACGGCAACATATCGAGCCTGGGTGGCTATTTCAATGAGCTGAAGACATTTATTGAATGCATTTTGAGCGGCAATCCGCCCGTCGAAGCGACCTTGCAAGACGCACGCAGATCTCTGGCTGTGACATTTGCTGAGATCGAGTCTGCTCGTGCACAGCGTCCCGTTTCTCTTGGAGTTGCGATATGAAAAAGTCGGTCAGCATTTGGTCTTTGCCTGCAACCCTGACTCTCGCTGAAAAGCTCCGCCTGGCCCATGACGCCGGATTCGACGGTTTTGAGATCGATTTGAGCGATAGCGGTCCGCTTACTCTGAACAGCTCATCAAGCGAGATTTCTGAGGTGCGCGCGCTTGCTGAGCAAAGCGGCATCGAACTGAGCGGAGTTGCCACGGGACTCTACTGGGGCGCCAACCCGGCCAGCAACATTCCGGCCGTGCGCGCACTGGCCGAAACGATTCTGAAAAAGCAGATTGAGATTGCACACTGCCTCGGCCTCGATGCCGTTCTCGTCGTGCCGGCAACGGTTGGAGCAGACTTCATTCCCAATTGCGAGATCGTGCCCTACGATACGGCCTGGCAACGAGCGACTGACTTCGTTCGCGCAGCTTTGCCGATCGCCGAGAAAAGCCGGGTCAGAATATGCATTGAAAACGTCTGGAACAAATTCTTGCTAAGCCCTATCGAAATGCGGCAGTTCATCGCTCAATTCGATAGTGAATGGATTGGCGCATATTTCGATGTCGGCAATGCGCTGAATGTGGGGTACCCGGAGCACTGGATCAAGATCCTCGACAACTACATTCGCCGTGTACACCTGAAGGATTATCGTCGTGCCGTCGGGTCCGTCGATGGCTTTGTCGAAATTCTCTCCGGCGACGTCAACTGGCCCGGGGTCATGGGAGCGCTCCGTGCTATCGGTTACGACGGCTGGCTGACCGCGGAAATGATTCCGCCAGTTCCATTCTATAAATTCGCTCCCGAAACGCTTTTGTTCAACACTTCGCGAGCGATGGACGCGCTTCTCGCGCTTCCGCCGGCTTGAACCGCCGTGTGCGCTTCGCGGGAACGCGAGCGGCAGCGCGAATGAAATTCAATCTTTGCAGACGAGAATTTCTTATGAATGATGATGCATGTTCGCAGGAGACGATCTCTCGCCGACGCTTTTTGAAAGGCGGCGCCGCATCGGGAACCGCAGTCTTCCTCGGCGGTGTAGTTGAAAAAGCCGCTGCGATCGGTGTGGGAAGACCTCCGCAGGAAGACGGCGAAGTGAGGATAATAGAGCCTGCCGTGGGAAGCCGGATACCAAGCTTCTTGGCGGTTAAGCTTTGCTGGGAATATGTTTCCGGACAGGCTCCTCACCGCATCGCGCTCACTGTTGCTCCGGCGCGCGACCGAATGCATCCGATTGTCGAGGTCATGCTCCTAGGCGACGTGACCGCGTATCCGTTGCCGCTGGTCCCAAGACAGAGCTACATTTGGCAGATACAACCGACCGACGCGAACGGTCGACCGACGGCTGCAGCAGTAATGGGGTCATTTACCTCGGGGGAGATTCGCCTTGTGCAGGATGCTCCTCCCGCGGAAATTTTTAAGAATCCGCGCAGGGGGGCCCGCTATTCGCCTTACCCTCCCATTGAGTTTGAGATAGAGGAGCCGCTGTCGCCATGGTATGACGTAAAGCATTACACGATGGCGCCTCCGCCTAAATTCGACTTGGTTCGAGACAACCTGCCGTGTCCGATCCTCGATGGACAACCGGATGCGCTCGAGGCCTATTGGTATTGCTGGAAGACTTTTCTTGAAGTGTGGAATTACGCTCCTTACCACCCAGATCATCAGGCCGTCGCCAATATCAACGGGTATCCCACCTGGTCCGGTTGGGGAAGCTCTCAGGTTTGGGACAGCTTCTGCCAAATGTATTTCGCCAAGTACGGGCATCAAGTCTACCCATTCATCACCCAGTTCGATAACGCTTATGCTCGTCAGCACGAAAATGGATTCATATGCCAGGAATCCGACAACGACAATCGCGAAGTCTATGCCTGCCATCCAGCTTTATGTCCGTATCTGATCGGATGCGCCGAGTGGGACTACTATTCCATTTCAGGAGATTTGGACCGCCTGCGCCGCGTCTTCACACCGCTTGTCAAGAACTACGAATGGTTCATGATCTACATGCGACGCGCGAGCGACGGAATCTACGGCTTCGTTACTCCGGGCACACAGGATACGTGCGGTACTGACACGTTTGACTTCGCGTTTCCGGCGACCGCATTACGCGCGGCTGAAACCCTCGCAATGGTCCGCATCGCCGCGGCAATCGGCCGTCATGATATGGCAGCTTTCTTTAAAGGCGAACACAAGAGGTTAGGAGACTATATTAATGAGCACTTTTGGGATGCGCGCCATCAGCTATACAACGACCGGTGCGATCCGAATCACCTGTGGCCCCCATTTCGTAATCCCCAACTGGCAGGCGAACTGGTGACTGAGGTGAGGCCCGGACTGATATACAAGCCGGCGTGGACCTTTGCTCCCCTAATGGCTGAAGTTGCACCACCCAACCGGGTCGAAGCCTTAATCCGGCTTGCACGGGACGCCAACGGATTCAATCGGCCGGACGGAATTGCTCATGATTCCATTGATTCCAAGCCGCAGGGCTATCTTACCGATAACGAAAGCGGACCTGGTTCTATCTGGCCGCCAACACAACAAATTGCTCAGGAAGGATTCCAAGCGGCTGGTCAGTGGGAAGTCGCGCAGGAAGTGGCGACAAAATACTTCAATGCCGTGGTGAAAGCCTATAGCAAGGACAAGAAGATTTGCGAATACCTCGATACCAGAGATACGACATTCAAGGGCGCCCCACAATTTGTTGGCTGGGGAGGCCTCGGGCCGATCGCAAACTTCATAGAATTTGTACTGGGAATGAACGTCAATGTACCGCAAAGGACCGTCGTCTGGCACTTGCACCGCCCGGAACGGCACGGTCTGAAGCAATTTAAGTTCGGGAACTTTTACGTCGACCTGATTTGCGAGGAGCGCGCGTCGGCACATGCACCGTTTCGGGCGACAATTACGAGCGCAGGGGAATTCACCTTGAAGACTATTGTGGCGGGCAAGGCGCGCATTCATCCCATTCGGAACGGTTCAACCAGTTTGCACTTGGATTAAATGGATTGCGATTTGCGGAATCAATCAATCGTGCCCGCTGGCCAGATCACTTAAACATAGTCACATTGCGATTCCGTCATCGATTCGTCAGGGGGAACTCCCGGTTTTGAACGGATTTATCGAGCTCTTGGAACTTTGCCAAGTATGTCCTGGCTTCAGCCAGACGCTTTTGCCGCCGTCGAAGCGTTCCCAGCAGATAGTAGGTCCGTGAGAAATTCGGAGCCAGGTTTGCCGCAGTAAGAAGAGATTTGTTGGCTTCATCCAACTGATCAAGGTCCATGAGAACTCTTCCAAGTTCGTAATTGACCATGAAGGAGTTCGGTGCAAGCATTGCGCCCCTGCGTAGGACTGCAAGCGCCTGTTCCAAATGCTCTTGATCTATGAGCATGGCTCCGTAAAATGCGAATGGTTCTCCGTGTTTCGGCCCAGATTCGTTTTCTTCTGTGTTTATGGCTTCTTCGAAGGCTTTGGTTGCATCCGGGTAATCATAAATGGCCTCATAGCTTAGGCCGAGATTTTCAGCTGCCTTTCTGTATCCAGGCTGGATGTGCAGGCAGGCGAGGAATTGGTCCCTTGCTTCCGTGTAGTGGCCGCTATCGTATAGCGCTCTGCCGTAAAAGTATCTTACCTCCGGGTCCTGTGGCGCCAGCTTTTCAGCCTTGTCCAACTGAAACACTCCATCGCTGTCATCGCGATTGGCAAGAGAGATCAAGCCTACCAGTTCATGCATCCGCGCATTATGTTGCTCAAAGCTTAGGGACTTTGCCGCGGCGATCAATGCCGCATCGAATGCTTTCCTCTCGAAGAGTAATTCTGCCTCTAGTTCGTACCCGAGCGCGTTGGCGCCGCACAAATTTGCGTAATTTCGAATCACGGCAAGCGCCTCGGAATCACGGCTACGCTGAATGTAGAAGAGGCCCAGGGACCGAACGTATCGATCTGTCGCCGGGCTGATCGCAACCGCCGCCTTAAGTTCAAGCTCGGCGCGTTCGGCGTCGCCGGCCGCTTCAAAAGAGAGACCGCTCGCATAATGCTTTTCAGCATCCTGGAGCTTCGCTGCTTGCAAATCGTCGAGATGCGGGTGATCAATTGATTCAGCCGAACACTTCGATGCCGGTTCGGGATCGGCCGGCAATGACTGCGCGCCGAGCGAATGGAGACCGGCCAGTGAGGAAACTGCGAACAGCAGCCATACGGCCGCGCCGGGACTCTTGCGCCACGGGGCGAGATTTGGCGCAGTTCCCCGAGCGGGAACCTGGGGAGCGTGTGCTCTCATGGAAGAATAGACACGAACAGATTCGAGCTTATGGACCGAGAAGTTCAGCGAAGAGACCTCCCACGTCGAAAACTCGGAAAAACATACCAACTAATCCCTTCGCCGCACTGCGAAAGCTCTAGCTGACTTGAAGGTCGACACGCTTGTTTCTAATGGAATACATCATGGACCTGTCCCGGCAGTAGAACCTTGAGAACAGCTCCTTCCAAACCTTCGCATGGCAGGAATCGCTGGTGCTTCTCAAGAACTTCGGCCCAAGGAACAATGGACTGGGCCAGCAACAATGTCTCCGGACCGTGCCACCACAAGTTTAGCAAAAGCTTTTCTGCCGGCGCGCCCAATCCGGCAGATCGCTCCTGATTTCGTCGACGGATCGGGGAAGCACCTCAGTAGCCCTATCAACCCCGCCGTGAAAAAAAGGAATTCCCGGCGAGTTCCCCAACATCGGAATTAGCTCACTCGAACGGTTGTCGTTCCAGCCTCGATCTTCTTCTCGATGATCTTGCTGCCGAGAATAACCTTTAGAGTGAATGCGCTCTCGCTGTTAATGCTGATTTGGCACGGCGAATCCGCAGTTTGGCGTGCGTCGCAAATCAGGTCCACCATGGAACCGACAAATTGAAGATTCTGAATTCCGTGTTTATCTGTTCTTGTAATACGCCATGTGACGGTCTTGTCCGGCGCGGAAATATCGATACCAAGGACGTACTCAATGAGATTGGATACTGGCCCGATGCCCCCCCAGCCCACGAAATCCGGGGCGCCCGAGAATTTGAGACTGTCCGCGAGGAGGCACTCCTTGATCGTCTTTTCCTGTTTATAGGCGGCGGTAATCCTGTCGAAGTATTTCTTGGCTAGCGCATTGGCCAGCTCGGTCTTTCCACAAACCTTGAGCCCTTCCTGAATCAGGTACATCATTGGGGGCCAGACACAATGGTTCCCTGGCTCATTGTAGTCTGTGCTGTCTGCCGACAGGTTCGGGATACCGTTATCGCGGTTGAAAGATGCGGGATTCTGAAGCTCGCGTACCACGCTGGCAAGCCGGTCCGGCGGGACGATCTCTCCCAAAAGTGGGGCGAAGATCCATACAGGCTTGTCTATCACCCCGGGCGCAATCTCAGTCACGAATTGACCAGACAGGGCAGGATTCCTGAACCGGGCAATTTGATGTTCCAGGTCGCAGCGGTCATTGTAGATACCATGCTTGGCATCCCACAGCCTGTTGTTGACGACGTCCCCGATCTCTCGATGTTCGGACTGAAAAAACTGTTCAAGATCGCTTCGGCCAATAGCATGAGCCATCCTGGCAAGAGCGATTGCTTCTGCGGCCCGCATGGATGTCAGGCCGACCGTATAATTCGCCGAGTCATCGCCCGGGAAACGCTCCCTCTCCAACCTCGTCAAGCCCTGCATCCAGTAGAGGCCGTCTTTCTTGCGTTTCATATACGTCATCCACCACTCGTAGTTCTTCACAATGGGTAGAAAGACGCGCTTCAGGCGATCAAGATCACCGGTTACTCGAAAGGTCTGCCACTCAACCCAGCCGAGCAGAAACGGGCAACAAACTGGATTTGAACTGTAAACCTCGCGGTTGTTGCTGTCCGATTCTCTGCAGATAAATCCATTCTCATGTTGCCGCGCGTAGGCATTGTCATACTGACTTATAAAAGGATAAGCTTGGAAACCATATTTGGCCCAGATCATCATGAAGGTACTATCCCAGACCTGACTGCTTCCCCATGGACCCCACGCTCGGGTTCCGTTGATGTTTGCAACGGCCTGATGGTCCGGTGCTTCGGGCACGAAATTCCACCGGTCGATGAATGTCCTCCACGAGTACCAATATGCATCGAGTGCTTCAGGCTCTGACTCGAGAAGCGGCTTCGGAAGCTTGTTCTGAATGTCCTCGAAGCGTGGAAGCGGAGTAGGGCGGAAACTCTTCACTTCGTACCACGGCGATAGTGGTTCGTAGGTATCGAACTCGAGCGGCCGCATATGGACGAAGTGGGCGCCTTGTCTCGGGTTCTTGTACCGAACATTCGAGTCCGTTGTCTCGTCGATGCCCGGTTCCCTGGTGACAAAGGTACCTTGTACACGATCCTCTGGTCGTAAGCCACTGTCATCTTTAGGGGTGAGCTCCCAGGAGTACTTATGTGCAGGAATCACCGGGAAACGCCAGTTTGTTACGTCGCACGGCAATTCGTCATCTACGATGGTCTTGCCGTCTTCGCTCGAGACGACCTTCAGGCTAACGGCACGATAATTCCACCAAAAATATTCCTTTCCATTAATCAGGACGTGCTCACGAATTGGATATTGCCACGAAATCGTCGCGGTAAGAGACGTGTCAACGCTTTGATTCTGCCCTGATCCCGGCGCCTTTAAGGAGTCATCTGAGCCTTTCACCCCAACGACCTGGGCTTTGAGGAACGGGCTGAAACCAACAACTGGCAAAGTGGTACCCAGGAATTGCCGACGAGACAGCTGGAACCCTGACATCAATAATCTCCTCTATCGAGAGCAGTTTGGCTCAGCCTTCATCACCCTTGCCGATGACGCCGCGATCATTCGGCGGCAACGTATGCTGAAATCCGGCAAGAAATGGCTAGAGCGTGTTTCATAAATGGGTTCGGCCTCAAGTCAGGTACTTACGCTAGAGGCGGTTGAGCAGTTGAGCTTCTGTTATGAAGAAGTGGCAGAAGCTGGTGACCGATGAGCAGTGGGAATTGATTGAGCCGTTGTTGCCGGAACCACGGCGCAGGAAGGACAAGCGGGGACGGCCGTGGGCTTCGAATCGGGCCTGCTTCGAGGGCATTCTATGGATATTGCAGACCGGCGCGGCGTGGCGGTTTCTACCCGACGAGTTCCCGTCGCCCGCCACCTGCTGGCGGCGGCTGAAGCAGTGGCAAGACGAAGGCGTATGGCTGGATGCGTGGCGTGCTCTGTTGGGCGCGCTGGATGCCGAAGGCTTGCTGAAGTGGGACGAGACATTCCTCGATGGCAGCTTCGCCCCGGCGAAAAAAGGGGCGACGCCGTCGGTAAAACCAAGCGCGGCAAGGGAACGAAGTGGATGGTACTGGTCGACGGTCAAGGTCTTCCGCTGGGAGTTCGGCTTGAAAGTGCCTCTCCGGCAGAAGTTACGCTTGCGGAAGCCACGCTCAAAGAAGTTCGTGTCCCGCGCCCCAAAGGCCGGCCGCGGCAAAAGCCGAGGCGCGTAATCGCCGATGCCGAATACGATTCCGATCCGCTGCGCGAGCGATTGAAGAAGCGGGCTATCAAGTTGATCGCGCCGTATCGCGGGAACAACAAGTGGAAGCGCTACTACGACGGACGCAAAATGCGACGATACAAGCGGCGCTGGATCGTGGAGCGAACCAACGCCTGGCTCGGTCAGTTCCGCCGACTCTTGGTTCGTCACGAGCATCTGCTCTCCACCTACTACGCCTTCTTCTACATCGCCTGTTTCTGGATCACGCTGAGGCGGTGTTTATGAAACACGCTCTAAGTAGCGTGATTCGAAAAGCAGAGCCGCCGGGCGGTTTCTCGTCGGCGGCCCTGCTTCAAGACTCCCCAGGTATTAAGAGAGGCTCAGGATTCACCAAATGATCTTGCCGTGGACCTGGCCCTGGCGTCCGTTGCTTACCCCGGTTACCGTACCAAAGCCGGGGCTATCGAGGTCCGTCTGAAATGAATTGAAGACATGCCGATTGAAGACATTGAAAAAATCGGCGCCGATTTGAAACCTGATCCGTTCCTTATCCGTGGTTATTGCCTTCATCAATGAAACATTCTCATTCAGCGATGCGCAGGTTCGAGCGTTGTCCTGAAGCCGAGGCGCATCTCCGAAGGTGAACGGCGACGGATCCGCAAAGGCCGTACTGTTCAAATACAAGTCCGTCGTCGGATTGAGTCCGCTGCACCCTCCCGACCGCACAGGGTTGATACCGGGGACAATGTTAGGACGAACATTGGTGGTCGTAGTCGGCAGGTCGATATTAGTGGCGATTCCCAGCGGATATCCGGTCTGGTATGAGTTAACGCCGGAAAGTGTCCAGCCACCTAAAACGTAGTTGTCCAGCATCTTGGATTGAGTACTGAACCGCTGACCGATGCCGAATGGAAGGTCGTACGCATACGTACCGACGAAGTTTTGGCGCTCGTCCACATCCGATACCGACCAATTCGCTTTCAAGTTATATGCATCCTGCGGTGGATAGCCGGCAATCTCAATACTGGTCATATCGCTCATCGTCTTCGAATATATATATCCCAACTGGAAAGTGAGCCCCTTTGAGAATCGTCTCTCCAGTTTCAGTACCCCGCCGTCAAAAATGCTATTACCGATGGGAGCGGGCGCCTGCGCGATGCCCAGGTATTGCGGGTAAGGCACAAGCGCCTGAGCCGTGGTTCCGCTGAAACCCGGATACGGGCTTTGAACCCCAGCAGCAATGGCTTCTGGTGAGTTATACGGCAGATCCAAAATCGATCCGAGAGACCCGTACTTACTGTAGTCAAGTTGATTGAGTTGCTTGACGGCCTGTCCGGTCGGATGATCAGCGGTGTGCAGGTGATGGCCCATGTTGCGGTTGTACTGAACTTCAAGCAACACATGACCCGGCAGCTCACGCTGGGCTGAAATATTCATTATCTGAATTTGCGGAGGGTGCGCGCCATTTGCACCGACCATCATCGTGCTCTGTCCATTCGCTATCGTGGGATCAATGTCAGGGTTAGTGTTAAACGCCGGAGCACCGCTGTTCCAGTTAAACGCTGGTAAGACTCCACCGCTGGTCGAATTGACCGTCAAAGACGGATAAAACCCTTGTCGATTCACGAACTCGCCATCATACTCGGACACCTGCGCCCAAAACAGAGCGTAGCTTGCGCGCAGAACAGTTCGCTGATTGAAGCTATAGGCAATGCCGAATCGCGGCCCAAATCCTTTGCCAAAGGTAGGACTAAACCGTGTCTTGCCATCTCTGCCAGTTCCATTACCAAGAAATTCAAGGGCGCCCGGAATTCCCCCGGCGGCAGTGTTTGGAATTGTTGGATTGAATTGAGATGCACTGTTGGCCGGTGCATCGGCGCCATTAGCCGGGATCGTGAATTGCGGCTGCCAATCCCACCGTAGCCCATAACTCAGCGTTAGCTTTGGCGTGACACGATACTCATCTTGCGCGAACCCTCCGAAGGTCCAGCTAAGCATCGATTTGGGGAGCGTCGTGGATATAGTGGTGTTATCAACTTCGCCAAGAAGGAAATCAGCATAGCCGTAACCGGTATCGCCGAGATACTGTCCGGGCAGACCTGATTCGCTTTGCGCAAACCCGAATTGAGCTGAGGCATCAGACGTAATGTGTGTCATGTATCGATTCAGGTCGACGCCGAACTTGATCGAGTGTTTGCCTAACAGATATCCGACGTTGTCATTGTACTTCCACATGTTGTCTATCTGAGAACTTCCGCAGTTGCCATCGCCAAGACTGGAAGATGGCGTCGCAACTGCTAAAGATGCAGCAAACCCACCCGATATAAGCACATTCGGAGTGCAAGGGCCCAATACCCCCTGGAGCCCAATCGTACTCACACCCTGTTGCTCTGTAGGATTCGATACGCTGGCGGCAGAGTAACGATCCAGGCCAAACGTAAAGACGTTGGTCATGTTATTGGTGATGGGTCGGGCATAAGACGTCCGAATGTTATAGACGTGTTCGTGATACACCTGCCCTCCGTAAAACTGTGGCCAAATCTGAGGATTCGTCGGGTCGATGCTTTCAAGTCCTTCGCGAAAACTTCCGCTCAACAGTCCTTCCCCCAGTTTCTGATCGAACTTAATGAAATAGGATGGCTGCCGATAGAGCTGAGGGGGCGCATTGGCGACGTAGTTATTCACCAGTGCGTTAGACACGTTCGTTGGCAGATCTTTTTGATATGCGACCGACACCGCACTAAGGTCAGAGCTTGGAGCAATGATGTTTCCGGGAAATGGATCACGAACAAGCGTTCCATTCACGTCCCGGGTAGTGCTTGGATCGTAGATCTCGCCGACGTATACAGGTCTACCCAAGACATCGGTGCCAACTTGCGGTCCCAACAGCGCAGAGAAATCCCCCTGACGCATGGCTGCCGTGGGAAGGGTCTCAAGCTGACCTGCGACGCCGACGTTCTCGAGGTACTCATCGAACTGGCCGAAGTAGAACGTTCTGTTCTTCCTTATCGGACCACCAACAGTGAAGCCAAACTCATCCTCTTTATCCGGGGTGACCTGCGTTGCGAAGTAATTGTGTGCATCCAATGCGTCGTTGCGAAGATATTCGTATGCATCTCCGTGAAGCTGATTGGTTCCGGATTTGGTCACGGCGACAACGGCTCCACCTCCGGTCATGCCGTACTCGGCGGAACCCGAGTTTACAACTTGAAAGTCCTGAATCGTCTCCACTGACGCTGGATGTTCTCCAACTCCGACGACAGATGGGGCGTAGGTCGCGCTCGCCCCATCAATGATGAGTTCGCTGGTAAGCCCTATGCCGCCCATAATATTGTTACCAAAGCCCTGATTGGTCACGCCAGGCATCGCGCTAATCAGCTCTGAGACGTCCCGCTTTGATCCCGACAGCTCCAGCGGCAATTCCGCGATTTCTTTCTGCGGAAGATCAAACCCGGTACTGGTCGCGGCGGACTCTACCAGAGGCGCCTCTACAGTAACCGAGGTTGTGACACTACCCACTTTCAGTCGAAAATCGACATCGACAACCGCCCCGCCTGACAGCATTACATCGGTTTCGACGGACTTGCTGAACCCGGACGCTTCCGCATCCACTTCATACTTGCCGATTGGCAAACTCAGGAAGCTGTACACCCCGTCCTGGTTTGTTGTTGTCGTGAAATGTTCTCCGGTTTGCTGCTCCGTCGCCTCGACGGTCGCATTAGGCACCTTTGCGCCTTGAAGATCGAGCACAGTGCCATTCAGGCTGGCGTGCTCAAACTGCTGGCCCCAAGAAGAGCCGGTCGCGCAAAAACTGATCATTCCTGCGATCATGACTGTGGTGATCAATCGACCCCACGGGGATTTATTCCTTGCGTTGTGCATCAGCGGTCCTCCAGTTTTGACCTTTCACGTATTGACTGCAGAAGTCTGGGAATTGACTTCACACTTTTTCCCCAATTCAGAAAGGGCGCCATTTACTCGACACGTTGAGATTTTGGCATTGACTTGGCGTCTCCTCGAGGCTTAACCACATACCCATCAGAGGAGCGCTTGAATCTGCATTCCTCAATGTCCGAATGACGGAGTCCATAGGTAGCCCTTTAACCACGCATTGAGTTATCAAAGGCATTTGAGCACTGTCAAGGATTATTCGAAATAGTGTCCGGATTGCGGGCATTGCGGTGACAATAGCTCCACGCGAGTGTTCTTTGTCGAGTTCACCGCTCTTTCTCTTTGCTCACGCAGCGAGGGTCGCACCGCTTAGCCTTTCTAACGCGCGTTTTTAGAGACATCTTGTGGCACGAGTGAGGGCAAGCGAAGAAAATGAATGCAATCCAAGCGATATGGAAGTGCCGCTCGAGGACCTGCGCGTCGCGGATGTAGCCGAGCCAAGCGTTTGAGTTTTTCGCGCTTTCACTCCTCGTTACTTTCCCGCCAGGAAGCAATGGATTCGATGTCTTCCTGTTTCCATCCCTCGCAGCGAGTCGGAGTCATAGCGCGGCGGTCCGACGCCTCAGAGACGTGGACACACCTTATCGAGCAATACACCTGCGATTTCCCGACGCAACCGCCACGACCTGCAGGCGTTGACCTGTCCGCTTGTTTCATCCATACCGCAGTCGTCCTGCTGCTGGTTTCTTTGCCGCTCTATGGCTCAAATGGGAATGAAGCTCGGTGTGCTGTTTCTGGGCTATTTCGACGCCAACCGGCTCGGTTGCGCCAATCGTCATTCTTTAATCTATCTCTATCTCGGTTTGAACAATCTTCAGCGCTTTGCATCTGGTTGCGCCAAGCTGCTTTTGCTCCGATCAGTTTGCCTGCTGTGTCCGCTATACGGATATATGGTGTGAAAACACCTTGACTCTAAATTGTTGGCTCTGATACGAATTGGCAGGTAAGTGCGGCAAGGGTGTCGATACCGATGCAAACCTGACCTGTGCATACCATTAAGATCCCGTCGGCAAGTTGAGTGCGGTCTCGAAACGAAGGGAAAAGCAGATGCACGAATAGCCTGGCGCGGGAAAAGGTCAAGTACGCTGCCGAGCCTCGCGGTTGCAGGAATAGGTAATGATTATGAGAGAGGAATCGGAAATACCGGAATTGGTATGAGAAACAGACTGAAGAAAATCCTCGCGAGTGGACAGCCGGCGATCGGAAGCTGGATTGCGTTTGCGGATCCCTATTCGGTCGAGGTTATGGCGGATGTGGGATTTGATTGGCTTCTCGTCGACATGGAGCACATTCCAATTAGCAAAGAAGGTCTGCGTTCGATTTTGGTGGCTTGCAAGGGCAGCGATAGCAGCGTCATCGTCAGGCTTGGCTCTGGATCAAGAGAGAATATCCAAACTGCGTTAGACCTCGGCGCGCAGGGCGTCATGGTGCCGATGGTCACTTCTGCCTCCGAGGTGAACCAACTCCTACAGTCCTGCCGATACCCCCCGGAGGGTTGTCGCGGTTTCGGTCCAATTCGCGCCGGCCGCTATTCGGAAGATGTTGCCGAATATAGGAAAGAGGCAAACGGCGACGTCGCTCTCTTTGTGCAGATCGAGACGCCGGCGGGCGTCAAGAACGCTTCCGAGATCATCAATTGCGACGGAATTGACGGCCTCTACATCGGCAACGGCGATTTAGCCAGTTTTATGAACCATAACGGAATCGTTCATGCTGAGAACGTTCAGAATACCGTCAACGAGCTCATCGATACCGCGCGAAGCGCGTCCCTCCCGGTCGGCCTGCCTACCTGGTCTGCAGAGGAATTCCATAAGTATGTGCAGCGTGGCGCCCAGCTGCTAACGATCGGAGGCGATCTGCATTTTCTCTCCACGAGAGCGAGAAGACAGTTGTCAGAAGTAACTGAACTGTTGAAACTCGCCCCGAGAGGAAGAGATGGGGTGGTAAAGGTCGGTGATCCCGCCGCTGTGTAGCCTGCCCAGCAACTCTTCAAAGCAGATGGAGAATTGCCGGGCAGCAGCTGTCTTCTGCCAGAAGGCCAGGGATCGATCGAATCAGATATTGGTTCCTTCGGTTATCACTTTGAAGTCTGGCGAGTTCACAGTCGAACTGGCACTGGGATTCGGTGAGGTTCCCTACTAAGGGGCATCTCGATTGCCTTGAAGCGAGTGACGAGTCGTCTAACGCCACCTTGACATTCGCGGCAACTGGTGTGCTGTTGATCGAGCTTTCTGTTTGACGCGGTGCTTTTTCGTACCCGTAGGTGAGGCAGTTCAGGTAGGTATATGCAATTGTGATCACCGTCTGCGGTGAGCCTGGGATCCGTCTCGAAGGATGGGTCCTTTCAATGTTTTTTGCTATGGTGAAAGGAATTCGGCAATCATGACGAGAGAAATATCTCGCCGTTCCGCGCTCAAATTGATCGGCCTCGGATCGGCAGCGCTTTCGAGCAACATCCCTCTTCTTGGGGCGAGTGAGCCCGGCCTTGATCTGAAGACATCCGTCGACTTTCTTACCGCGACATTGAGGTGGGAATATCCTATTCGGCCGGTGCGCAACAGCCTCCTCCCCTATCGCGGTGTCTTGTTGGAGATTTCAACGCACGAGGACATGCGAACGCCAATCGTGGACGTTCGGTTGCCGGACGAAGTTGAGTACTTTCGAATCGCCGCCGCTCCAGATTCGACCTATTATTGGAGACTGGGACCTTTCGATAAAACCTCCGAAATATCAAGTGAAATCACATCGGGCTCCTTTCATACCAGCTCTCCCGTGATTGATGCAACCGATGACGACAGAGTTCGGTACAAGAATCCCAGAGTTGGCGCACATTGGGAGATATTGAAGGACCGAAGTGTTGTTCCATTCAACGCTCAGGAACCTTTGGCGCCCTGGTACGGGGAGAAGAGCTACCTGGGACCAGCCCCGCCTCGTTTTGACGACATCAAGGGGCGTCTGCCAGTACCTGTTCTCGAATCCGGAGACACGGTACTTGAAGTCTATTGGTACTGCTGGAAAACATTGTTTGAAATGTGGCTTTTCCCGCCGACTGCGCCCGATCATCAGGCTGTTGCAAATCTGCTCGGCCTGAGAAGCTGGGGGGATTGGGGCAGCACCATGGTTTGGGATACGGCCTTTATGCTGCATTTTGCGCGTTATGCGAAACCTGCATATTCCTTCATTACCGCCCTGGACAATTGTTACGCCCGTCAACATGACAATGGCTTCATCAGCCGGGAATCCGATAGCCAGAACCGGGAGGTCTATGCAGGCTTTCCACTAAACCCTCCGCTTTTTTCCTGGGTCGAGTGGGAATACTTCCAGGTTTCGAATGATCTGGAACGGCTTCGCCGTACGTTGCCGCCCATCGTAAAGCACTACGAGTGGTACATGAAGTATCAGCGTCGCCCTAATGGCTTGTACTGGACCGACGGATTCAACGAAGCGGACGACTCGCCGCGGAACGAACTCATGTACTATGCGGCATCCGCTACCTCGTACCAGGCATTAGCTGCACTCTATCTTGCCAAGATTGCCCAGCAGGTGGGCCGACCGGATCTCGTTGAATTCTTCACCAATGAACACACTGTGCTTGGTCGGACGGTTAATACTCGTTTCTGGGACGCAAAGCATTCGGTATATAACGACCTCACTAAAGACAGCAGGTTCATCACTGAGTTAGAGCCTGGCGTTCTGTGTAAGCACGTACACATGTTTTGGCCTCTCATTGCGCAGATCGCCGATGAAAAGGGCGTCGATGGTTTAGTTGCCGAATTGACGAATCCAAAGTCTTTTTATCGCTCCAGCGGAGTTCCGAGCCTGTCTGCCGACAGCAAAGGCTACAGGGAGGATGGCCAGTATTGGAGGGGGGCGGTTTGGCCATCTGCCGAGTGCATGGTTCAGGAGGGCTTGCGGGTGAATGGAAGATGGAAGCTGGCAAGGGATCTCGCCCTGAAATACCTTAAGGCTATCGTCACTGCGTACGAGCAACAACACACAATAACGGAGAACCTGGCTCCCGACACGCCCAAAGGTTATGGGGTCAAGGACTTTGTTGGCTGGGGAGGTATTGGACCGATATCGAACCTGATCGAGTATGATCTAGGCTTCCAAGTCAATGCACCTGAGAAAACTGTCGAGTGGCGCATCGAACGGGAAGATCGACATGGGATCTCCAATTTCGCAATCGGAGAGGTCATAGCGACCATGATCTGTGATCGCCGGACAGGTTCTGCCGGCCCCCGTCGCATCGAAGTCGAAAGTGACGGCACATTCAGGCTGCGAACGATTATTGATGATCGAGCAACAGAGCATCCCATTGGGCTTGGCCATACTGAGATCGTCGTGGGATGAGGGTTCCATAACCGGCTTATTCAGAACAGGTTCATTAATCCCTCAGCCCCGCTCAACTGCGCTGAGTAGCTGGAAACAACATTCCGCCTCAACGAGGCGTTCGCTTCATTTTGGGAGCGGACGAGATCAGCTGTGCCAGCAACCGATCTCGCACCCTCTAACGCGCTCCCACATATCTTCCTTAGCGACGGTGCTACAGACATGTCTTCCGGCGCGCTGTTGCTTCAATGGTTGCCGAAAAGCTCGAACCCCTCTGCAACGGCGGAAGATCGAGGCCTTCCCCTAAAGGACTAATTCCGGATGCGGGCTAGCGGAGACGAAGTCAAGGACGGCCGAAACGGCTTCCAGCTACCATAACGCCCAGTAGATGGCTACAGTGGCAACCGCAAGGACCACGATATGCAGGCGCCAATCTCGCAGTCCGCGGAAATGTCCACCCGCAACATTCCAACCTACCGACAGTTTTTCCAGTGTCGCCGCATCGGTTCGCTTCGTGAATAACGACACCGCGTACATCACTGCGATGCAAATAAGCGTCCCCAGAAGTCCTCGATACGTGTAATTCAGGGTGAGCCTCGTATGTAACCAGGGAAACAGCCTTGTTCCCTCTTGCGCTCCTATTAATTGATCGGTCACAAAGACAGAGGCCATGCCGCACCCCACCAGCACCGAGGATAGGGCGCCAGTCGAAGTCACTCTTTTGCTGAGGACGCCGAACACAATTGCGGGAGCGACCGGCATTACCAGGTAGATGGAGATTGTTTGAAGGTACTTATAAAGGCCATCAGGCGTCTTGTAAATCGCGTATGCCGCCAGGATCCCAAACAAGGTCGCGACTACAATGACAAGCCTGCCAAGCAGCACCTGAGCCCGCTCGCTTGTTCTCGGCCTCAGCCGAACAATAAAGTCGCGAACAGTCAACGTGGCGACCGAGTTCATCACTGACAGGGTTGAGCCAATAAGGGATGCCAGCAGGGCGGCAAGAACCAGCCCTCGAACTCCTGTGGGCAAAAGGTTATTGAGCAAAGTGACAAAGGTCGTCTTGCTTTGTCCTCCGGGAAAAAGTGCTAAAGCGATCACGCCCGGCAAAGCAAAGATGAACACCGGGAGGAATTTCAAGACAATAGCAAAGATTGCTCCCCATCGAGCTTGATCAATATTTCTGGCTCCCAGGACCCGCTGTACATTCACTTGATCCACGCCCCAGTAGAACACTCCGCCATAGAATGCCGACAGAATTACGCCCCAGAACGGGTAGTTTGGATCCGTGTATGGTCTGTAGATATGCACTGCATTCGGCACTCGCAGGATCAAGCCGTGCCACCCGCCGACGTTGTGCAACCCGGTGAGCACCATCACGCCACAGCCCAATATGATGATGCCGGTCTGAATCGAATCCGTGTAGGCGATTGCGGTAAAACCGCCGATAATGGTCACACAAGCGGCAACCGCGCCCATCACCCAGACGACCGTCATGACATTCCAGCCTGTTAGCCCTCTCAACACCAGAGCCCCGGCATAGAGATGAAATGCCATTTTTGTGGTGATCGAGATAACCAGCATGAGCCCGGAAAAAAGAGCGCGCGCCGCAGGATGATATCGCTTTTCGAGGAATTCCGGGGTCGTGAAGACCCGGTTGCGTATATAAAACGGATAAAGAAACGTTACAGCGAACCCCACACAAATGACCGTAGTCAATTCCACTGCAGCCGCCGAGAGCCCGTAGCGATAAGCATCGCCTGACAATCCCACCAAATGTTCAGCGCCGATATTTGTTGCAAAAAGAGATGCTCCGACAAACGGCCACGATAAGGTACGATCGGCGAGAAAAAATGAGCGCTGTCAACCGACGCCCGTTTTTTCTTTGCCAGGTACAGCCCGACAAGCACGCTCATGCTCAACACGGATAAGCAAATGCACCAATCGACGATACTCAGTACGAACGACATATATCACACACCCGATCTTTCCTGGACTTGCGACTGAAGGATCAACTCAACCATCGATAGCGCTCAGCTGATTCTGACGGAACCGGCACTCATATCAACTGGAGCCTCGACTATCGACGCTGGCGAAACTGAAAACTGCTTCCCGCGTTTCGCATTTCTCGGCCTCAGCATTTTCTGTTCCGGATTACTGCAAAAGGTCTGCTCGCACTTTCGATTTCTGCCTCAGTGCGGTGCGAGAGGCGCAGCCGGTGAAACTCACCTGTTATTGAACGACTTTTGTCACGGTTACGCGCTGAATCCTTCTGCGATTATTGACTTGTCCAAAGCGGGCGAGGGCGTTCCGAAATCCAGTTACGACCAGAGAATAATCGTCAATACACGTCACCATACGTGCGCCACGATCAATTTCTACCTCGGCATCCTCAGGTGTAGGCGTCATCGTGCCCCACCATTTACCTGCCTTGGCCGCGGCGTTCGCCACCCTGTCCTTCGCGCGCTGAATCAAAGGATGATGATGTTGAAAAGGAATTCCATAGCTCATGCAAAGATCTGCAGTTGAGACAAACAGCGCGTTGATTCCTTCGACTGTCGCAAGGACGTCTAAGCAGTCAATGGCGTCAGAGTTTCCGACTTGAAGGATGAGGATTTCTTCGTCATTTGCTCGCACAGGGTATTCCATCGGATCGGCCAACGAGTATTCGCAGTCCACTCCGGTATCATTAATGACTCTTCTCCCGAGTGGCGGAAACTTGCTCCAATTCACCCATTGTTGCGCTTGCTGAACGCTCCTGCAATGAGGCGCCACGATACCATTGGCACCCGATTCAAGTACCCTTCTGGCGCTTGAATATGCGGTATTGAGCAGGGTGACCATCAAATCCATGCGAGTCGCCCGGCACCCCAGAGATAGACGTCCCACAACCTCGTCCTCGTGGGGACAGTGCTCCAAGTCGAGCCAAACCAGGTCGAACCCTATTTCTCCAGCCACTTCAGCGAACCACCGCTCCGTGATGCAGTTGACTAGTGCGGCGCGAAGGATTCTTCCCTGGCGCAGCTTTTGCAATAATCTGCCTTCAATCACTCTGACGATTCCTTTGTGAATATCTGCATTCAAGTTAGCAGTGGATATGATCCGTATAACGGACTGCTCAGTTCGGCGAATCCGGGGCAAGATTCCCGCAATAGATTAATAACGAGCTTGAAGTGGGCGCAAGGTTTAAATTACGCTTGTCCGCCATGCGGACGCATTGCGCCTCCATTTGCCATTCGCACATCTCTGCTCGACCTGACGACGATAATGATCGCGCACGAAACGCTGCGAGCCCACCACTTCACTCTGTGACGTGCGTGATCTGAAGGTCGCGGGAAGCTTCACCGCGTTTTAAGGAGGCCCGTTTCGGAAAGGCCGGAGAAAGCCCCTCTTTTAGAAGGGCCACTACCTGTCCGTATAACGGTCAACCCCTGCCTTTTTATTGACAATAGGCTCCGGGCCACCAGAAACTGAAGCGAGGCAAGGTGGGGATTTGCCAGCCGGCTCTTGAGTTGTCTGCGGCAGGTCGAACTCCGCGCCGATCGACTGAGTGAGTGCGATTTACATCTATGCGGCTATATCGCGGCTCGGACCTTATCGAGTGTGAAATTGGCGGCCGGCCTTTATATCTGCCTGTCCTGAGTGAGGGGCCGTTCGCTATGCTCGTGGACTGCGGCACCCGGCAACATGCTGCTCGGGAGATTCCAGAGTTTTTCGCCAAGGGCATCATCGAAGGCTCGGAACCACGCTGGATAATCGTTACGCACCCCGATGGCGACCACTGCGGTGGGTTGCATAGTTTAGCCGCAAGGTATCGGAATGTTCTCACCGCCTGCGGCCGGCAAGACCAACCGCTCATTGAAAGCCCCGAAGTACTCTTTTGCCAGAGATACGATGCCTATCGGGCAGATCATGGGATCTTCTACGACCAGGAGACTGCTGCCTCCATGAGGAACTGTTGCACGGGTCCGCATCTTGTGATGGTTACCTTTGTGGGTGGCGAGACAGTCCGCTTGGGAGATGACCGGATCATCGAAATATGGAATTTACCTGGGCATAGCCATGGGCACCTGGGTATATTCGACCAAAAATATCGCACGCTTTTTTATGGCGATGCGGTTCAGGGAGCGGGTTACCAATCCTTGACAGGAGAATCGGCCCTCTGCCCGACGTACCTCTATGTAAATGCGTATCTGGGAACCATCGACAGAATTGAACACTCGAACGCCGAGGTCATTGTGGGCTGTCATTGGCCTGTTTGTGAAGGCAAGGAGAGGATCAAAGACTTCTGTTCGGAGTCCAGGGAGTTTGTGTTGCATACAGACCGGCTGGTGAATACCTATTTGCGCCAGCATACCGGCGGGGTGAGCCTGCGAGAACTCTGCGAGTCACTTGGACCCGTGCTGGGCAGTTGGCCAGCATCCGTCAATCTCGAGCTTGCTTTTGCGCTATCCGGCCACCTGCAGCGGGGCATCGATGCGGGAACGATCGCAGTCAATCGATCATTGCATCCGGTTCTTTACCATAGCTCTTAGCTTCGGCTTCTCTCTTTTTGCGGGCAGGCTTATTTTTTGGCCGCCATCCTGGCTGCAACACCTGTCAGCACCACTGAGACAGGGCCTCAGCCGGCGCTCTAACCAATCAGATTGAGTCATCGGACGCCTGCCGAGTCATGACCCCAGAAAGGCTTCTCCTTTCGTGTTCTTTAAACTCATTTCTTCTCGGATCTCGCCACCAAGTGCAAAGGATGCGACTACGAGCGTAGTGGCGGCAAATTTCCGGGATTCATGTCGAAAGCTGTTGACGCTGTGTGCCGTCGTTGCGGGAATTCTGACTCTCGTTCTACCGATATGGTGTTCACAAGCCCCCCTCGCCAAAGCCGAGCATCCTGCGGAAAAATCCCAGGTCGTGTCAGCGGGGCGGTTTGTGGATATTACTGAGCGGTCCGGAGTTCATTTCGTGCACCAGGCTCCGCATACGAGCCGCAAATATCTGATTGAGACGATGGGCTCGGGAGTCGCTTTGTTCGATTGCGACAATGATGGGCGCCTCGACATCTTTGCTGTGAACGGCGCTCCGATCTCTGATCCGGAAGCGAAGGGAGCGGTGCCCAAAAAGACGGGCCCCGCGTATTGGGACAGGCTGTACCATCAAAAACCCGATGGCACTTTCGAGGACATCACGGAGAAGTCCGGGCTAAAAGGGGTGAACTACGGAATGGGCGTCGCGGTTGGCGACTATGACAACGACGGCAATGAAGACTTGTATGTCACCGGATACGGCGGAAATCATCTCTACCATAACAACGGCAATTGCACCTTTACCGATGTGACCGCGAGTGCGGGTGTGGGGGGCAGCGGCTGGTCCACATCAGCGGCGTGGGTGGATTTGGACAACGATGGCCTGCTCGATCTCGTTGTGGCGCGCTATGTAACGTGGGACTGGAACGATGTTTGGTGCGGCGAACATAAAGAAAACTACCGCCAATTCTGTCATCCCAATTACTTTCCCCCCATTTCGATGCTCGTTTATCACAACGACGGCAACGGGCATTTCACGGAGGTCGCGCATAAGCTCGGTCTCGATAAGCCGGCAAAGGCGCTCGGGATCGCAATTGCCGATTACGATCGCGACGGGCGAATTGATCTGTATATCGCCAACGATTCAACACCCGAGTTCCTTTTTCATCAAAAACACGACGGAACCTTCGAGGAAGTGGGCCTGGAGTCCGGTTCGGCTGTCAGTGCCGATGGTGGAACCTATGCCGGCATGGGCGTGGATTTCGCCGACTACGATAACGACGGCTGGCCCGACATCTTCGTCACCGATCTGGCTACACAGAAATACGCGCTTTATCACAACGAGCATGATGGGACGTTCAGCAACGTCACCAATTCGAGCGGGGTCGGTGCGATTACTCTCCTCCACTCAGGATGGAGCGCGAGATTCATCGATTACGACAACGACGGCCGGAAAGATCTTCTGATCGCGCAGGGCCATGATCTTGACAATGTCGAGACGCAAAATCCCTTGCTGCATTACCGCGAACCGATGCTGCTCTTGCGCAATACGGGTCATGGCTTCGTGGATGTTTCTGCGGACTCCGGAGCGCTCTTCAAGGTCGCGTGGGTCGCGCGCGGAATGGCGATTGGAGACATCGATAACGATGGCCGTATTGATGCCGTCGTCACGACCAATGGCGGACCGTTGCACATCCTTCACAATGAGACAACCAACGGCAATCACTGGATCACGCTTCGGCTCATCGGTCACAAGAGCAACCGGGATGGCATCGGCGCTGTCGTCAAAGTAACCAGCGCCAGCGGATCGCAATGGGCCACGGTGACTACGGCAAGCGGATATCTTTCGTCGAGTGATCCCAGAGCGCACTTCGGGCTTGGCGTCCAGCCTGGAAAGGTAAACATCGAGATTCACTGGCCCAGCGGAATCGTCCAAACGATGGCAAATGTTCAGATCGACAGTCAACTCACAGTGAACGAAGCAACTTCAAGTCAAGCCAATTCCGGTGCAAATCGTTATCGCACACTGCACGCCGGAGCGGCTGCAAGCCGCTCAAAATGAAGTGCGATCTCTCGGACGCGAACTTGGCATTGAACTTGAAATCAGCTATCTCTATGTTGCTAATGACGTGAAAGCTTGTCGGCACAGCGTAGTGCATCAGTTTTCGCGGGAAGCAAGAAGAGACTATCTGGCGGAATTAAGAAACATCGATCAGTTAGTCAAGTCTTACAATCCGTCCGCAGAATGCATGCCGGTACAGACGTGCTGCACAGAAATCACAGTACCTCTTAACCCTCTAAGCTGAACCCCCGAAATGGAATCGAAGGAATGTTCATGCGTATTCAGCCTGAACGTGGTTGCCGTTCGGTGAAACTCCTTGCTCAAGGAAATTTGGTGCGCTTTCCTCTCGAACGACGACATGCAAATCTGGCGAGATGCCGTCGATAGTTGTGAATAAGGGCGCCTGGTTTTGCACTCGGGTTGAGCTGCGCCACCTGTGGCGGTAGTTCTGATGAGAGGTGGTCGGAGTTCGACAGAACCCGATTCTAAGGAGCAAATGAACGGTGCGACCGCATCAGAGAAACCTCCGCGTCTGAACAACTGAAGACCGCGCCGGGACGAATCGGAACTCGCTATGAATAGCCAACGATAGGAACTGCCCTTGTGGAGCAGATTTAGCGACTATGATAACGTCCTGGATCGAAGACGACGTTCCCTCGTGGAAGCACGGTATCCACCAGGTCTTTCGGCAATGAATCAATTGGAATCGTGATCCGGGAACCCGCTGCTTTTCGTTCGACAATCTGGCGGTGCGTGCATGGACCTGGCATGGTTAACGAAGCGAAATTGTCCAGGACTAGCCTGCGAAGTGCCGACCGGATGCCTCCCACCTAAGCGCTGTGTATTGACCTTTTTGGAACATGGGTGGGCTCGTCGGCAAGGTTCAGCACGACTGAAGCCAGGGCCTTCTTGTTTGCAGCACTTGGAGCAGATTGCCGTGAGTAGGAGACAAGATTGAGGACATCGAGAGAGTACGTGATCGTTCTCGTAGACATGCTTTGATAAATGTTCTGTTGATCTATTCGCGAGGCTATAACGACGGGCGTTAACGGCTTGACGGGTGCGGGGGCAAAAAGGGGGCGATCGCATTGGTCCAACGCGCTGCGGCAAAGGAAGCAAGATCGTGGCAATCGCAGACAGCCACGGTCTTCCTGTCGCTATCGGGGTTACGAGCGCTTCACCCAATGAGTCAACGCTGGTCCAAGACGCGCTCCAGCAACAACATATCGCCGCCGTACCCCAGCGTCTGATCGGCGACAAGGCCTACGACAGTGATCCGTTGGACAAACGCCTTCGTGAACTGCACGGCATGGAAATGATCGCACCTAATTGGCGCAACCGAAGTAAAACTCAGGATGGCCGACCTCTGAGACTTTACATCCACCGCTGGAAAGTCGAACGGCTCTTTGCCTGGCTGAAGAACTTCCGCCGCCTCACCTTACGCTGGGAGCGCTACGTAGTCAATTTCCTCGGTATGGTTCAACTCGCCTGTGTCTTAATCTTGTTGAGGCATCTGTGAGACTACTTCTAGCGAGACGCGTTCGCTTTTTCGCTTATGAAGTCACCGCCCAGCATTGGGCTGGATACGAAATCGTGAGAATCGTCACCCTTAAAGCCGTTCATGCGAAACACGGTGGCAATCTGTGCCCAGTGACGTATTTCGTGCGTGAGGACGTGTATTATGATCTTTCTCGGTGTTGCCCTCAGGCATCGGCCAACAACTTCGAAGTCCATCAGGATGTCCCAGTTTGGTGCTGGAAGGCCTTCGACGTAATCTTTAAGACACTGGCGACTTTTTCTGCCGAATTCAAAAATGACGTCAAGGCGATCATTCGGTATCGTACCGGGTTCGGTGAGCGGTTCACCAGAGAGCCTTTCTACGTACCGCTTCTCAGAAGAAAAAATGTGCCTCACCAATTCGCCGACCGTTTGGTTTTCGGCATGAGGTCCCATACTCGTCTTGAGAGCTTCGCGATGCCGCCCAAGCCAATCATGCCATTTTTGCCGCTCCCAATCCGTGTATCCAATCAGTAGGTTGCCGTCAATCTGCATTCGGTCCCTCATCACGCGCCGGATTGTTTCACTCATTATTCTAGAGCCTGTTATTAACTTTGTACGTTTGTTTTCTTTTGGATAGTTGGTCCACGGTGCAAGCATTCATGCTGACGGCATGGAGAAGCGCCCGCGAAGCGGCTATCCCAGCGATGTGAGCGATGAGGAATGGGCGTTTGTGGCGCCCTACCTGATTTTGTGCAAGGAAGATGCCGAGCAGCGGGACTATCGGTTGCGGGCGGTCTTCAACGCGGTGCGCTACGTGGTGCGCAGTGGTATTCCCTGGCGCATGATGCCGAACGATCTGCCGCCGTGGAACGTGGTCTATCAGCAGATGCGGCGCTGGATGGACGCGGGCTGTTTGGAGATGATGGTTGAGGACCTGCGCATGCTGCTGCGTGAGTTTGCGGGACGCATGGCGCAGCCCACGGCGGTGGTCATCGACAGCCGCACGCTGCAATCGACGCCGGAATCGGGAGCGCGTGCCGGCTACGACGGGGCCAAGCGGCGCAAAGGATCGAAGGTTCATGCAGCAGTAGATACGCTGGGCCATTTGCTCGCCCTGCATGTGACCCCGGC
>JASIJX010000219.1 GCA_030049955.1 Acidobacteriaceae bacterium | reverse complement strand
GCTACTATGTGCAACTAGCGGGCGGTCCAAACCGCAATGCCGATTGGCATCACGCCTTCTTAATCCGCGCCGACGGCTCAGTCATCAGCCGCAAGCGCACCCAGGGTTCTGGCTTCTGGAAGGAGTCGTTTAACGACGTGCGACTCAACCCTGGCGATACCATCGTGGTGCCAGAAAAGACGCTCCGTCCAACCGCGCTGCGCGGCTTCCTCGAGTGGTCGCAGGTCTTCTCCCAACTTGCAGTGGGAGCAGCCGTGGTCAACGCTCTCTAGCGGCCTGCGCCTGAGGTTCGCGTAATAATGAATCCGGTCATCTGGTGGTCATTCTGACCGACGATTCGTGCCTGCCATCGTGAGCGGCCGCATCTCTCTGCCCTACAGATGTTCTTTCGGTGGAGAGGTGCGAGTCGAAGATTTGGATCTGCTTTTCAAGGAATTTCCAATTCGCGACTTGTGGCTGCGAAAAATCGAACGGCCTTGGCAGAGCGAATCCGATAATCTTAACTTCAGCTTTTGAAGGCTCCGTTCCTACGGTGCGCCTTTGGCGGGAGGAGTGAAGACGAAGCCAAAGCTCGCTGTCACTACATCTGCCGCCGAAGAGCGCAGAATCGGAAACCGCCAGTATTCTCCCGTCACGCGGCCCTCAACTTGCCACGGGCCGCGCAACTGCCACAGACAGTGCCCGGAAAAGTCTGTAAGGTTGCCGCCGCCGATCATATGCCGGTCATTGAATTGCCTGCGCATGGAAAAATCCACTTTGCTCACGCCGGAAAACCAGTACGTCGTCTGCGCACCGAACGCTGTTCCCGACCTGCCTACCCAACTGCCGATCAGCTGCCCGGCATTGCGGTATCCGCTTGCGTAGTGTTGATTGAAGTACACTGCGCCAACGCCATCTTTGTAATTGGGAATGTTTGTGTAAGCCGCCTCGGCGCGGAGGTCGACCCGATGAAGGCGCGGCAGATGGGCAAAGTAGATGCCGGGGCTGATAGCTGATCGCGTCCAGTAGATGATTGGCGTCGGCTCGTCGTTTGATAGCGCATCGGTGTAAAGCGTCACGTTGCGCATTCCAGGAAGACGGTAGGAAAAATGAAGTCCTCCGTAGCGCTTGCCCGGGTCGAGGGGTTGTGTATTCCCATGAAAGCTGAAGGTATGGAGCCACGTCCCCAGCGTCGCCGGCCGTCCATATCCAGCCCACAAGCATGTGATCTCGAAACCGGCTTCGAAGTTTGGAGATATCTTCAGATCCAGTTGATCGCCCCAGATGAAAGGCTGCGGATTGATTGTTTGGGTAGCCGATCCATAAAGAGGAACTTCAGAATGAGAAATTGTGGAGTACGGCCCGCGAACGTAGTGATGGCCGCGCAGCTGGCCCACAAAAAAGGTGTTGTTGATCTTGCCCAGGTATGCGAACGGCCCCGGCAGTTGCACTGGCTTGTCATGCTGTATGAGCAGGATGACAGGAGCCTCGGCATTGTTCGACAGAATCAGCGAGGTCGAGCGGCTCTGCCCCCACCATTGGCTCTGCTCTCCGAAGGTCGCTTGCCAGCCCCACACCTTCATTGAGACCGCAGCCTCGACCGGTCGAATCCGGTCCAGCGCGGTGATGCCCGGAAGCGGCTGCACCGGAAGGTCGTCCATGGTCGCAATCGCATCCAAGGCCGCTGGGTTATAGGGAAACAGCGCGCGCGCGTCCTGGTACTCGCCTCTTACGTCCACCGCAAACAGACCGTACTCGGCATGAAGTTGCACGCCCCCGATCCAGTTGAATCCCTGCCCATAGGGCCGGCCAAAATCGTCATAAATGGTCTGCGCGAAATGGAACGAATCGCGAAGAGGCGGTCCTGCAATCTGCGTCGCGCGCGCATAGGCGTCCCTCAATCCCGCGTTGCGGTTCGGGAATCCTTGCAAAATCCCCAGTTCGTAAAAGAACTCGAGTGCCAACCGGTTTACGGCTTCCCGTGCCCAAGGATCCGCTGTATCCGTGTTGGAATCGAGATTCTGCTGCGCCTCCTGCACAAGCCGCGCACACTGGAGCCGCGTCCACGGCCGCATTCCCAGCATGGCGCTGGGCGTGTAACCGAGAGCGGTCAGTCGATCAAATGCCGGATAGACCCAGCTATCGAGCGGAACGGCGTTGGAAGCCTTGAAGGATTGGCCGCCATCAGTATCGCCGGATCGCGGAGCGGCTTGAGCCGATGCCTGAATACAAACCGATGTTGCGAGAAAACAGGCCGCGAGAAAAAAGCAGGATGTCCGCAAGATCGAGAGCTCCGATTGCGGCCGTTGCAATTGCCTTGAATGGTCTCGGTGGCCGCGCTCCAGGACTGAAGAGTCCCGGCGATTTCCTGCTGCGAAGACGAGGCGGGTTGTGAAGACGTTGGCGTCCGCACAACCCGCTTATTTGCTTAATTCCAAAAAATCGCCAGATTTCCCGGATGAGCAATTATATCGACCGCGCGGGTATCGCAGCACAGGTTTTTCGTGCCGCGTGACGAGTGACTAATACGCGCCTCTCCCTTTCAGGACTGCCGGCACCGTACGTGCCAGAATCGCGACGTCGAGTAGTGGACTCCACTTTCGGCAATAGGCAACGTCGAGCCGAACCCGAGTCTCGTAACTGACATCGTTGCGGCCAGACACCTGCCACAGTCCGCTCAAGCCTGGGTACATCAGCTTGTAAAAGATCGCATAACTACCGTACCGCGGCAGCTCGGCCTCCACCACCGGGCGCGGTCCCACCAGTGACATATCGCCTTTCAGAACATTGATCAATTGAGGCAATTCGTCCAGGCTGAGCTTCCGCAGGATTGTCCCCACCCTCGTGATCCGTGGATCGGGCACGTGCTTCTTGTCCACACGCCGCTGCATCTGGACGTGCTCATTCTCCTCATACTGCATCACGTCCTGCAGATACTCTCTGGTGTACATCGAGCGGAATTTGTAAATGGTAAATTGCTTTCCAAAACGACCGATCCGCCGCTCGCGATAAAACGCCGGACCCGGAGAACTGATCCGCACGGCGATGGCGATCACGGCAAACAATGGAGCCAGAATCAGCAGCAACATCCCCGAGACTGCGATGTCCACCAGTCTCTTCACAATCCTGTAGGATGCCGATGATATGGCCATCCCAGCCACATAGGCCCCATCCGAAGAGAAGATCCTGACCGGTTTCATCAGGACCATGGGCGATGTGCTGAGTTCTCTATGAATTTTTTCCGCTGTCAGGAACTCGTCACTTACCACGCCCTTGCCATCAACCATAGACCAATCTCCCTCCCGCTATTAAGCAGGTAGAACGCTTCTAGGCACGCCTTATGCCAGCCCTACGTTCCGTGGTTAAGAAAGGGTTAATGTTGAAAACTTGCACTCCCAAAATGATTCACTCTGGACCTGGCAATCAAAAAAGGGTGCGGAGAAGGTTCAAACTGACCGTCCGCGTTGCAAGGTGAATTGGAACGTCTCGCAGATGGGAAATGAGGGTATTAACGCGTAGGTCTTCTCGTTCTTGTGAATGTCTCGTCCACCAGTCCGATTCATATGCAAGCAGGCTTCTCCATGGCGAAGGTTCGAGCGCGCAGATAACGAACGTTTAAACGAAAAAACCGTAGTACTCGCGCCTCAGAATACGGGTAACAACCCCTCAAGTCAAGCAAAGAAGACGGTCTGGCAGTACCATCGGAACAAACACCGGCAGCGCGGACAAGTTGCGGTTCGGACGATTCCACTCCCGGAAAATGCGCTCCTGTCGGCCCTCTGACTTTGCCTTTGAGGCTTGTGATGACGGCAGAAATCAGGAGCATGCCGAGAATCGGCTACTTTATTCTTGTTAGGCAACACTTGCCCATTTCGTCACCTAAGCTTTGATGCCTGCTTCGCCTTTGCAAGCGGCCTCGGCGGAAAAATAAAACATTGAAAGAGACGCGCCGTCACTGCCTTCCGCTCCATTTGGCGGATAGCGCAGCCAGCTTCTCTTCGAAGCTCGCTGGCGGTGCCTGCTTCTTCGCAGTCGACCGCGCCGCAGGAGACGCCAGTGCCTTGATCGAAAGCCCGATGCGCATCGTCTTCGCGTCCACGTTCAGCACTTTCACCTTCACGATCTGACCCGTCTTCACCGCCTCCGAAGCATCCTTGATAAAGCGATTCGAGAGCTCGCTGATGTGCACCAGCCCATCCTGATGCACGCCAATATCCACAAATGCTCCGAACTTGGTTACGTTCGTTACTACGCCCTCGAGCACCATCCCCGGCTGCACATCCCCGATCTCCCGCACTTCCTCCCG
>JASIJX010000218.1 GCA_030049955.1 Acidobacteriaceae bacterium | reverse complement strand
ACAAGATCCTCCACCTGGTCGCGGTGCGAGATGCGCGCAACATCCTGTTCAATAATCGGGCCGTCGTCGAGCACCTCGGTCACATAGTGGCTCGTCGCCCCGATCAGCTTCACGCCGCGCGCATGCGCCGCATGATACGGCCGCGCGCCGGTAAACGCCGGCAGAAACGAGTGGTGCACGTTGATGATCCGCACCGGATACTGCTCCACAAATTGCGGCGAAAGAATCTGCATGTAGCGCGCCAGCACGACGAGATCAACCTTGTGTTTTGCCAGCAGCTCGATCTGCCGCGCCTCCGCATCGCCGCGCGTGGCCGCGCTAACCGGAACATGCACGAACTCAACGCCATAGAACCGCACCAGTTCCTCAACATCGCGATGGTTCGAAATCACCAGCGGAATCTCGCAGGCAAGCTCGCCCGCGCGCCAGCGGTAGAGCAGATCGGCCACGCAGTGCAGATGCTGCGAGCAGAACAGCGCCACGCGCGGCCGCGCTCCGCCGGCCGTCAGTTGCCAGCGCATGCTCAGTTCGCGGGCCATGGGCGCGAAGGCGGCTTTGAATCTTTCAAGATCAAATCCACTTCCACTGCTTCCGTCCAAAGGCCCGCCGCCCGCAGGGCCAATGGACCACTCTACCCGCATGAAAAACAGGCCCTCTTCATGGTCCTGGTGCTGATCGGCGTGAAGAATGTTGGCGCCGTGCTCATAAAGCAGGCCGGCGACCCGCGCCACAAGGCCCGTACGATCCGGGCAATCGATCAGAAGAACAGCGGTATCGGTCATGGATGGCTGAGTACAGTATGGAGAATGCACTCTTGAGAATAAATGGGTGAATGGCGAGCCCTACGGAATCTGCGCCATCGGCAGTTCCATCACCGGCGTGCGCTGCCCGTTGCTTACAGCGATGGCCCACAGGCCATGGAAGTTCGCACGCAGTCCGGGCTGTGCTTTGAGTAGCGCGCTCAGCACGCTTGTGGCCTCCGTGCGCTGCGCCGCGGGATCCGTCACCCCTGTCGATTCGTAGACGACGGCCAAATCCGGCTCATGCAGCGCGGGGTCGAGGATGACGGCATCGATCTTCCAGCTCCGATCGCCCTGCGCGAGCGACAGCGGAAACTCCTTCGCCGGCGAGGGCTCAATCTGCGCTTGCTCCTGGCGCAACTTTTCGAGATTGGGCGAAGAAAGAAAATCGACCGGGATCAGCAGATAGTGCGCCGCGTCATAGCTGTACCACGCGCTCCACGGGTCGGCGTGGGCCAGCGCCCGGCCGCGGGTCCAGTACCACACGCCATCGTGGCCGTCGAAGACGCCCTGATGGGCCGACAGACCCCCGAGCTTCCACGCTGATCCATCCAGCCCAAGAATCAGCCCCAGTTGGCCGGCCAGTTTTGCGCCGTTCGCGTCGGCCAGCGCCACGGCATATTTGCCCGGCGGCAGCGAAGGCATGGAAATGGTCACATTGAGGGCGCCGCTCTTGTCGGCGCAGAAAAAGTCCGTATTGGCAGCCGAGGTTTGCATGGAGGCGTCGAGCAGGTACAGATTCCGGATCTGAATCTGGCCGCCGACCATCAGCGGCGCGGCCTGATCGGCGGCGCTATGAATTGCCGGCCAGGAAGACGCCTCGGAGGGCAACACCATGGACTGCACCGTGGCTGAATCCTGCTGGGCCACGGCGCCAGCCAGCCGCAACGTGGTAGAAGCCAGAAGATCGCGATCCTGGTTGGAAAGCTCCGCCTGTGTGGTGCAGGTGGCGGCAAGGCCCGAAAGGGGCGCGGACAAGACGGCCGCGGCTGCCCAAAGCTTCCAGCAGAAGCTCATGTGTGGGAGATTCCTCTCTGCCCAGTGAAGCCCATTGCAAGCGTTCATATCGCGAACATTCGCGTCTTGAGCGTTCCTGGACCACTGCTAGTCTAGTACAGTAGAGCGGCGGGGGCGGGGTGGCTCCTGCCTGCGCCCTTATCTCTATTGCGATGCAAAAAACGTCAGCGCAAAACCGCAAGCCGACCCACCATTTAGACGCAGCGTGTGCCCAGAGGTTCGGCGAAAGTCTCACCGGCCTCCGAGGTCTGCCCTGGCTCCGCTCCGGGATAGCGCTGGCGCTCCTTGCCAGTCCTTTTCTCTGCAGCTCTTCTCTTTCCAGTCAGACCCTTCCGCCCCAACAGCCTGCAGAAACCAAGGCTCCGGCAACCGCGCAGAAGTCAACGCCCGGCACTGCAAAACCGGCTGCTTCCGGCACGCACAAACCCGGCAAACCGGGTCATGCTTCCGCAACACACCGGCGCCCCGGGCACACCCCAAAAGAGACCATTGCCAAGCCAGCCCCCGCAGTTGCTGCAACACCGCCAGCGCCGCCCCCACCCGATTGGCCGGCGAACCACCCACCGAATCCGGCGACGGTGGTCTGGGACAGCCATGGGCTTCAAATCCAGGCATCAAACTCGAGCCTTGACCAGATCCTGCACGAAGTGGCGACCGATACCGGTGCCAAGGTGGAGGGTTTCGGTCAGGATCAGCGCGTCTTCGGCACCTACGGCCCTGGTCCGGCGCGCGAAGTGCTCTCCAAGCTCCTCGATGGCTCTGGCTATAACGTACTGATGATTGGCGGCGCAGGCGACCAGCCGCCGCAGCAAATCCTCCTCAGCTCAAGCGCCGCAGCCGCGCAGACGCCGGCGAATACCGCCGTCACGCCAAGCCAGCCCGAGGAGGAGCAGCCGGACGTCCCACTGGAAGGCCAGCCGGACCGTCCGCCCGAATATCCCATGCCGCCGCGCAACCCGCAGCAGATGCAGCAGGAGATCCGGCAGCAACAGATCCAGCAGCAGCGCGAACAACAACAACAGCAGCAGGATCAACAGCAGGATCAACAGCAGCAACAGCCGCAGGGCTTCCCCCGGCCGCAGCAGCAGCCTCAGTAGTGCAGCAGCCTCAGTAGTTTTGATTGGACCTGCTACGCCGCAACGAGGCGCGGCCAGTTGCGATAAGCTGCAAGCCGGCTGCGCAATTTGCTGGGAGTGATGTCAGGAAGCAGGCGCGATTTCTGAAAGGGTCTTAACAGCCTGCCGCGGGCGGGGCCGCATCAGCGCGAAGGCCACCCGCAAAATGCCGTACGCGGCGAAAACTCCAAATGCCAATGCTGCGATGGATGCACAAATCAGCATCACCAGGTTAAACAGATCCGTCATTCAGCCCGCCTTAATCGATTCCATTGCACCAAGGTTACCCATTTCAAAATCGTCCAACATCGATATCGGCAATTCGGATAACTCTTTAAAGATTGCGTTCTGCAACTTTCTCAATCGAAGTTGTCAATCCCGCCCTTCGTCAATCCTGCCCTTCCAGGATAATCGAATCCGGGGTCTGCGGCCTCGGTTGTGGACAGTTGCATGTTCTGTGCCGGCAAATTCACACAAAAATGTGAAACGCCTCATACCGAATGATGCGATTGTCGCAGAATTTGCTGCCGCGTTGACCCTGCTTTCTATTGACAAATAGAATACTCTAGGGTGTTATTTACGGGAAAACCGACAGATGGCGCAGGGATTACTTTGGTGTGCCGGCGAGTTTCCTGCTTTGCCGAAGCGTGGTTGCGGAGACTCAAGACCGGTCCGGGAGACCGCTCCTGCCAGAACAGCCCAAGACAGAACAGCCCAAAACAGAACAGCCCAGGACAAAACAGCCCAGGACAAAACAGCCGGGACTGGGCCCAAACCTGACGCCGGATTTAGCCACCATGTCGATCACCCACATTTCCGTGCGCGGGGCGCGCCAGCATAACCTGCGCGACATCAACGTGCGCATTCCCCGCAACGCCCTCACCGTGGTCACCGGTCTATCCGGCTCGGGCAAGAGTTCGCTGGCCTTTGACACCATCTACGCCGAGGGTCAGCGCCGGTACGTGGAGACGCTTTCGGCCTACGCCCGGCAATTCCTCGACCAGATCGAGCGGCCCGATGTCGACTCGATCGAGGGTCTCAGCCCGGCCATCTCCATCGAGCAAAAAACCACCAGCCGTAGCCCGCGTTCCACGGTCGGCACCATCACCGAAATCTACGACTACCTCCGCCTGCTCTACGCCAGCGTTGGCACGCCGCACTGTCCCAACTGCGGCCGGCCCATCGCACGCCAGACCGCCGAGCAGATCGTCGAGCGCGTCATGGAACTCGGCCGCGGCGAGCGCGTTACCGTGATGGCCCCGGTCGTGCGCGGCCGCAAGGGCGAGTTCCGCGACCTCCTCGACGAAATCGACCAGCAGGGCTTCCGCGCCCGCGTCGACGGCGAAATGCGCGACCTCTCTGAGCCGGTGCTGCTCGACCGGCGCAAAAACCACACCATCGAAGCAGTCATCGATCGCGTCCTTCTGAAAACCGAAGGTGCCCCATCCTCGTCGACAGCTTCATCGTCGACAACTTCATCATCGACGGCATCATTGTCCCCAAGGGTGGGCAAGCAAGACCTCCAATCCTCCGGCAAGCAATCCGTCGAGAAGCGTCTGGAACAAGCCATAAGCAAGGCCCTCCAGATGGCCAACGGCCTGGTGCTCATCGCGCCAAGCAACGGGGAAGAGCAGTTATTTTCCTCCTCCATGGCCTGCCCCGAGTGCGGCCTGGACGTTCCCAAGCTCGAGCCGCGCAGCTTCTCCTTCAACTCCACTTACGGCGCCTGCCCGGAGTGCCACGGCCTGGGCTCGCTCTACGATCTCGATCCCGCCAAGGTCATCACCGACTGGTCCAAGCCGTTGCTCGACGGCGGTCTTGGACCCGGCTCGTCCTCGCAGTATCTGCTCAAGCTCATTCAGCTAGCCGCCGACCGCTACAAGATCGACCTGAAGGCGCCGTTCGAAGACCTCCCGCCGAAACAGCAGCACATCCTTGTCTACGGACCACCCAAGGGCGAAGCGCCCCGCACCGGCTTCCACGGTATTCTCGCCTACCTGCGCGACACCATTGAAGAAGCGCGCAGCGAAGGCTACCGCGAGTACATGATGAGCTTCATGTCCGCGACACCCTGCCCTGCCTGCCGCGGCAAGCGTCTGCGGCCGGAGTCCCTGGCCGTCAAAATCGGCAATCTCTCCATCGCCGACTTCACTGCCCTGCCCCTCAATCGCGCGCTTTCTGCGGCTATCAACCTCAGCTTCACTGAGCGCGAGGCGCTGGTCGCCGAGCGCATCCGCCGCGAAGTCGTCGAGCGCCTCGAGTTCCTGTGCGCCGTCGGCCTCAATTACCTTTCGCTCAATCGCAATGCCGCCACGCTCTCCGGCGGCGAGGGCCAGCGCATTCGCCTCGCCACGCAAATCGGCTCGCGGCTGCGCGGCGTGCTCTATGTCCTCGACGAGCCTTCCATCGGCCTGCACCAGCGCGACAACAACCGGCTGATTCAAGCTCTGGAAAGGCTGCGCGACCTCGGCAACACAGTCCTCGTCGTTGAGCATGACGAAGACACCATCCGCCACGCCGACTACGTTCTCGATCTCGGCCCCGGCGCCGGGCGGCTCGGCGGCAACGTCGTCGCCGAAGGCACGCCGGACCAGATCATGGCCAACCCCGCATCGCTCACCGGCAAATACATGAGCGGCTCGGCCACCATGATCCAGCGCGAAAAGCCGCGTCCGCTCACCGGCAAATGGCTCGCCATCACCGGCGCGCGCGAGCACAACCTGCAGGAAATTTCGATCCGCGTTCCTCTGGGCGTAATGACCGTGGTCACCGGCGTGAGCGGCAGCGGCAAGAGCACTCTGGTGAACGACATCCTCTACCGCTCGCTCGCCAAGCAGCTTTACGGCTCGCGCGAAGAGCCCGGTGCGCACGACGATCTGACCGGCGCCGAGCAGATCGACAAGGTGATCCGCATCGATCAGTCGCCCATCGGCCGCACGCCGCGCTCAAATCCTGCGACCTATACGCAAGTCTTCTCGCCCATCCGCGACCTCTTCGCCATGCTCCCGGAGTCGCGCGAGCGCGGCTACAAGCCCGGCCGCTTCAGCTTCAACGTGACCGGCGGCCGCTGCGAAGCCTGCCAGGGCGACGGACAGCGGCGCATTGAAATGAATTTCATGCCCGACGTCTACGTGCAGTGCGAGGTGTGCAACGGACGCCGCTACAACCAGGAGACGCTGGCCGTAAAGTTCCACGGCTACTCCATCGCCGACATTCTCGACCTCACCATCGAAGACGCCCTGCCGGTGCTCAGCGACGTTCCCCAGGTCCGGCAGAAGCTGCAGACGCTCGTCGACGTGGGCCTCGGCTACATCCATCTCGGCCAGAGCGCAGTCACGCTCTCCGGCGGCGAGGCGCAGCGCATGAAGCTGGCGCGCGAGCTCTCCAAGCGCCAGACCGGCCGCACCCTCTACCTGCTCGACGAGCCAACCACCGGCCTGCACTTCGACGACGTGCGCAAGCTCCTCGAAGTGCTGCACCGCCTCACCGATCTCGGCAACTCCGTCATCATCATCGAGCACAACCTTGACGTGATCCGCAACGCCGACTGGGTGATCGATCTCGGTCCCGAGGGTGGCGAGGACGGCGGACGCGTCATCGGCCAGGGACGGCCGGCAAAGATTGCCGCCACTCCGGAGTCTTACACGGGCCAGTTCCTGCGGCGATACTATACTTCGAACGACGGCCGGCTGATCGAGGATATAGTCGAGGATGTTGCGGAAGAGAAAGCCTTGGCTCAGGCAGCAAATGCCAATGAGACCTCGTCCGCAGCGGAACCACCGGAGACTCGGGGGAAAAACGGCCGGAACGGAAAAAACAACGGCGCCGCAAAGGCCGCGCCCCGAAGGAAGAAGACAGGACGCTAATGACGAGTTCGCCGAGTTCGCCCGAAGAGAATCCACCACGCCCGTGGACCCCGGCACAGCAGCCTGCCGGCAACGACCCTCATTCCCCAGAAACTCATTCAAATGACCCTCATTCAAATGACCCGCAACCCGTCGGCGACAGACCCTCCGAAGCAGCGGAAACAGCCGCTCCCACTGAAACCACCCCGGGCAGAGCCATACCCGGCTCCGCTCCGCTCGACGGCAGCTTTGCGCCCTCTGAGCCTCCTGCCTTGAATGGCCCCCAGGCACCGCAGGCCCACCTCGAACCGGCACACATCGAACCACCCCGCTTTGAAGCCGTCGACCTGCACCGTCCCGAACGCATTCCGAATCTCGGCCATCTTGTCCTGTTGCTGGTTCTGGTAGGCTTCGGCGCCGTGTTTGCCGGCGTTCTCAGCCAGATTGCGCTGAAGCGCCACCTGTTCGGCGTCACCAGCCTTCAGGATGCGATGACCGACGTGCACTACGCCCTGGGCAGCGAGGCCATTCTCTACCTCGCTTCGCTCATCGCCTGCCTCATCATCTTTCCTCTCGTCTGGCAAAAAGGCTTCTTTTCCGGCATCCAATGGAACTTTATGACTGCCTGGCGCTTGCGATGGCGTCTGGTGGCCGCAGCCATTGCCTGCATCGTGCTCGCCCTGCTCAACACGGTGATTGTTCCCGGCCCCTCCAAAACGCCCATCGAGAAAATCTTCCACACGCCCGGCGCTGCATGGCTTCTGTTCGGTTTCGGCGTCACCTTTGCGCCGTTCTTTGAGGAAACCTTCTTCCGCGGATTTCTGCTGCCCGCCTTCTGCACCTGCTTCGATTGGATCGCGGAACACGTAGCGCGCAACAGACCGCACACCACCGATCTTGAAGGCCATGTCCACTGGCCCGGCTCTGCCCAGGCCACGGCAGCCATCATCACGGCAATTCCCTTCGCAGGCCTCTGCGCCTTCCCGCGCAGCCACGATATTCCGCATGTTGCCGTGCGAGTGCTCATCGTCGTGGCGTGGCTCGCCGGAATCGGCCTTGCATGGCTGCTCATCGACCGCAGCCCCGCGCTGCACGCCGCCTCAACCGCAGTCGTCGACGGGAATCAGCATCCCGTCTGGTCCGTGCCGGCGATGATTCTCGCCTCGCTCTACACCAGCATCGCCTTCGCTCTCATGCACGGCGAGCAGACGGCCTACTCCATCGGCCCGTTCATTCTGCTCATCGGCGTCAGCCTCGTGCTCTCTGCGGTGCGCCTCAGCACGCGTTCCCTCGCCGCCAGCACCCTCGTCCACGCCAGCTACAACTTCATGCTGTTTTTCATCATGGCAGTCGGCACCCACGGCTTCCGCCACATGGACAAGCTGTGAAAGGCAAGGGAACAGGGATCAGGGAATAGGGAACAGGTAAAACTGTGGTACCGGTGCGATCTCAGGGAGCGTATGGGAAGTCACTTCAAAGAACTCATCGTATGGCAACGCGCAGTGCAGTTAAGCCTGGCCACATATAAGCTCACAGCAACCTTCCCTGATTCAGAGCGCTTTGGACTTACAAACCAGCTTCGGCGGGCATCTGTTTCGATCGCAAGCAATATTGCCGAAGGATTTGGCAAGTCGACTCGTGGCGAATATCTAATTTTTCTCGGACATGCGAGGGGATCGAACTGCGAATTACAAACACAGCTCGTCATAGCCGATGGACTGGGGTTCGGCAATACTTCTGTCCGGCGACAGACAGAAGAACTCTCCGAAGAGGTAAGTCGGATGCTCGTCGCAATGATGAACAAGCTGAAAAGACCAGATAGGTAACAATTCCCTATTCCCTATTCCCTGCTCCCTATTCCCTATTCCCTGCTCCCTATTCCCTATTCCCTGTTCCCTGTTCCCTGTTCCCTGTTCCCTGTTCCCTGTTCCCTGTTCCCTTAAAATCTACTCAATGCCCACGCACGCCCAACAGCTTCTCTCCCTCCTCGCCCGCACCAGCTTCCGCCTCGGCCAATTCAAACTGTCCTCTGGCGGCGCCAGCGACTACTACATCGATTGCCGCATCACCACGCTGCACGCCGAAGGCGGACGCCTCACCGGCCACGCCATCCTCGAGCTTCTCGAAACTAACGGCATCGAAGCCGAAGCCGTAGGCGGACTCACCATGGGCGCCGACCCCATCGTCTCGAACGTCGCCACCGCCAGCGCCTGGCGCGCGCAGTCGCAACCGTCTGCACCCTTGCTTCACGGCTTCCTGGTACGCAAGGCAGAAAAGGCGCATGGCACCGGCCGTCTCATCGAAGGATTCTCCCGCGAAGGCGCGCGCGTAGTCATCGTCGATGACGTCTGCACCACCGGCAGCTCAACGATCAACGCCATCGAAGCAGCGCAGGAGGCCGGCATGAATGTCGTCGCGGTCGTCTGCATCGTGGAGCGTGAAGAAGCCAACGGTCGTCCCGCAGTCGAAGCCGCAGCCAAGGGCGCGCCATTCCTGCGGCTGTTCACTGCCAACGACGTGCGCGCGGAGCACGTGAAATCCCTCGCGTGAGTGTGCCTACTCTCGTCAGGCTGCCGACATTGCCGTAGTACCGCTGACATTGCCGCAGTTTTGAAAGGGCACAGCTTTAGCCATGCCGCAAAACATGCAAAAATCAGCGCGGCTTCAGCCGCTGAGGAACGTGTTTCGAAGTTTGAGCCGCGCACATCGCGTTTTTAAGCAACAAAAAAGCAGGCCCGCAAACTGCGGGCCTGTCTCTTTATTCTGCTTTTTCACCCAGGGAGAATCGACCGAGAGAAATCTACTGCCCGCCCGTCGGCGCTGCCGGCGCCTGCTGTTCTTGCGGATTGCCCATATTCGACAGCAGCTGCACCTTCACGCGGCGGTTCTGCTGCCGGCCGGCGCGGGTATCATCCGGCGCCACCTGCTGGTCCTTGCCAATGCCGATCAGGTAGAACCGGCGGGCAGGAATGTTGTACTTCGAAGCCAGGTACTGCACCACGGCATCCGCGCGGCGGTTGCTCAGTTCATAGTTGTACTGTGCCGATCCGGTGGTATCCGTCCCGCCCGTCACCGCCAGAATGTAGCTCTTCGCATTCGCAAGCTGGCCGGCAAAGGTGTCCAGCTGTTCCTTGTCGTCCGCAGTCAGAACGGACTTGTCAAAGCCGAAGGTGACCGTCACATCCGCGAGCTGATGGTAGTTGTCCAGGCCCTTCACAACGGCATCCAGCGAGTCGGCGCGGTTCGCCACATCGTTGGCCGCCTGGTTGGCCTGGTTCGCCTGGTTTGCGGCGTTCTGCGCGTTCTGGTTCGCCTGGTCAGCCGAACTCTGCGCCTGCTGAATCCCGGCCTGCGCGCGCTGATCCACGTCATGGATCTGGCGGTTGTTCTCCGCTGACTTCTGCTCCAGTTGACCTGTGTGGTCCACCAGGGGCGCCGTCTGGTTCCTCACATAATTCTTCGTGGCGCAGCCGGAGACTCCAAAGACCGTCAGTGCTGCAGCCGTTACTACGAAACCGAAGCGATTCATGATCACTCTCCTCATTTCTTCCGGCCTCCGAGGTCGAACGAGATACACAGGCCGTGTCTACCCGATCAGGGAGATAGCATCTTCGATGCCAACCGGTCGAAGCTGATCGTACGCAATGGATTCAATAAGTTACCAAAAAGCGCAAGCCGCAGACAGATCCGGAAGTGATGTAGTTTTTACATCGTACCGGTAAGATTGCGCGGGGCTCCATGGGCTGCACAGGCAAGCGCATTACCCTTGTTTGAGCCCGGCAACGGATTCCAGATCAGGCGCCCATTCCCGAGCCGTCCGCCGTCTCAGCGCGCAGCGGTCGCGGCAGGCAGATACGTTTTGCTGATCGCGATGTACCCATCGCGCGCGACCGCTTTGCCGCGTTCACGGTATAACGCCTCATCGCGAGGCTGCGTCGTGCCAAGCCCATCCACGTAGCGGTTATACATGCAGAATGCCGCGGCGATAAGCACCGTATCGTGGATTTCAACATCGGTCGCGCCCGCACTGCGCGCATCCCCAACGTCATCCGCGGTTACGTTCTTGCCGCCCTTCTGCACCTTGGCCGCAATCACCAGCAGCGCTTTCACCTTTTCGGAAATATCCGCGTGATGGAAGTCCGCCTTCACGCGCTTCACCAGCTCTTCATCGCCGTTCAAATGCGCTGCCGCAATCGCCCCATGACTCATCTGGCAGTAATAGCAATCATTCAGATAGGAGACATACGTGGCGATCAGTTCGCGCTCTCCGAGTGAAAGTGTGCTTGGTCCGCGCAGCAGCACTTCTACCAATTCATTCAGTGGCTTTGCCGCCTCTGGCCGAAAGGCCATTGCGCCGCGGATTCCAGGTAGCCCTTCCGGCAATGCAATATGTGGCATGGAAACTCTCCTTTTATGGTTGAGGGGCCAGCAGCGCAGGCAAGCCGAGAGACTTTGCCATCGTCGCACGCGTAAGAAAAATATCCCGAGCAATCGACTCGCCGGTCACGACGGCAATGACCGCAGCCAATCCGATCTGTCTGCATTGATCCACTCAAGGACGCATCTTACGCGGGCCACAGAAGATTAATCATCCATCGATGGGTGGAGACTCCGGCCAGTCCTTAGGTCCAGGAAATTCTTGATTCCCTCAAGGAACGTGCGTCGGAAACTCTGCTCCTGATTCGCAGTTGGTCAGTATCATTGCCTGCCGCTGGCTACGCGCAAAAGCGCGAAGGCGATCGACATCAATATCACGATCACTCCTGTCAGGAACACTAATCGGTCGGCAAACAAACGGCGCATTCAACCTCTCACTAGACGAAACTATAGCGCTCGGAATGATACTTCGACATTGGCACATGCATCTCGCCCAGTGCCTTTTCAATCGCATCCATCATCACGTTCGGCCCGCAGATGAAGTACTCATGGCCGCCATAGGGCGGCGGCAGATGACGCTTGAACACCTCGGCGGTAATGAAGCCCCGCTCACCCGCCCAGCCATCCGGCGGATTCGTTAGAACGTGAACGACCTTCAGATTGAGCCGAGCCTTTAGCGTCTCCAACTCCTCACGAAAGGTAATCGATTCCCAATCCACGCTACCGTAGAGCAGGATTACGGGTCGCGTGTCACGTTGGTCGGCGAGCGTGCGGATCATGCTCATCATCGGCGTAATCCCGATGCCGCCGGCGATCAACACATGCATATCTGCCGGATTGCCAATCGTGAACGCGCCGTATGGTCCATCGAGATAGACCCGTTTCCCTACCGGCGCCTTGTGAATCTCGCTCGTGAAGTCTCCCAGATTCCTGATCGTCATCTCGACGCGCCCGCCGCTAACTGCGGCGCTCGAGGAGAACGAGAACGGGTGCGCCGTAATCTTGAAGGGACTTCCCCACACAGTCAGCCACGCGAATTGGCCGGGGCTGAATCGGAAACCCGGGTGACCATCAGGCTGCATCACCAGCGTCGATGTATCGCCGCGTTCCTTGCGCACTTCGGAAATGCGGTACGGCCGGCGAAGCAAAAACATCGGCTTCGCGATGCGCACGTAAAGCAGCAGTGCCAACCAGAAAATCGTCAGGCCGATCCACAACGCCCGTTTCCTTGGGTCGTGCAGGTAGAAACCCCACCCAACCATATGCAGCAGTCCCGCCGTGACGGCGATAATCGCAAGCAGGATATGAGTCAGGTGCCACGTCTCGTACCTGATTCTCAACTTTGTGCGCCACACCGCCATCACCACCAGAGCGATCAACGAGTAAACCGACAGCGCGGCGAAGCGCGCGCGCCACGGAGCCGTGATGGAATTGAGCAGCGCGATCAACTCCGGCCGTACGGCGAACAGGATGAGCGGATGCGCCACAACCAGACCCACCCCTAGCAGCGAGATCTGGCGGTGGAAATGATAGATAACATCTTCGCCCCATGGCTCGGTGACAAAACGGAAGCGCGCCGTCAGACCGAACTGCAGGCCCATAATCGCCAGGCCGGCAAAGCCAATCGCCGCCGAGAACTCAGTCCAGAAATCGCGTGGCGGCGGCAACGAACCCGTAAGGAGCGCGAACAGAGGGGCAAGAACGAAGAACAGATAAAGGATGATCCAAACAGCCCCCCGCACGTTATAACTATTGGGACGCATTGATTCACCCTGCTCTCAATACGTATGTAGGCCCGAGTAATAACAGCGATGCATATTTCCGGCCCAAAGTTGGACTGCCTGGCCTGAATTGTGGCGGCCAGCACACCCGCGTCTTCCGTCCTCGTCGTCCAATCAATCCATTTGGCTGCCCCATCCTTCACGCGACTTCATCGCGGCAAAGGCGGGAGGTCAATCACCCCATCGGGCTGTGCGGGCCTGTGATCTTCGAGGACCGGCGAGGCGTAAGCAGGATCGTCCCCGGGTGCGAAGAGCCAATTGGGACCGAGAGTGATGCGCTCGCCAAACTGGGTGGCATCGACGTGGCGAGGGTCGTTGCTGGGCTCATGAGGCGCAGCGGATTGGGCCAAGGACAGACTCGCGCACGCAATCATTGCTGAAAGGCTGAGACAGCAAAGGTGCCTTCCTACCACTGCATTTGACCTCTTGCCGATAAGAACCATTGCGCGAACGAATGCGAGTGACTGCTAAAAGAAGGCGCAGCTACTCTTTGTCGAACACTTCGATTCTCTTCTCTGATTCCTTGCCAACCATCCAGGACGTCGCCGTCAGAGTCTTGCCGTCCGCGGAGAGCTCATCCGTTCCCTGCTGGACGATCTTGCCATCGATAAAGACCGAGTAAGTCAACTTTGTTGGACTGAGGAGTGTCACAGTCTCGACGAGTCCCTTCGGCTTGGATGGAAGATCGAGGCTCATCTCCGAGCCATCCGGCTTCCCTTCCATTGCGAATTTAATCGCCGGATATTCCCAGCGCATGACTCCCGCCGATGGGGTGGAGATGATCAGCGAGTCCTCGACTTCAACAAAATTGCTCTTCGCGTGATTTGGTTTCCATCTGCCGACCCATGGGTTTTCCGCCGCAAACGCTGCCGGCGCACAGAGAACAAACAATGCCGATGCAAGAAGGAACTTCTTCACTGGGATTTCCATTCTGGTTGTCAGAATGCCGCAGTATACTCCCGGTGGCCGCTTTCATGAATGACTCGCCGCATCTCGCGCTTTGTCCGGAAAAGGCGGCGGGAACCCATATCCCGGGGATATGCCCGAGCCGCTGAAAGGCGTGCCCCAGTTCCGCCTCTGGGACCTGGGTGACCACGACATCGGCTCTCCGAAAATGTAAGCGCCCACCCATCCGGTGCTTTGGCCGGACATGCGGAAGTCAGCCGCCCCTCGGCAGTGTCAATCCCCATTCCCTCAATCTTTTTCTCGCCGCTCTCGCAACTCCCCTCTCATCAGCCGCTTGCAATCCCGCCCTCCCATCGCCAATCTTGCAGAAAATTTCCCCGCTCCAGCGCAAAATAAG
>JASIJX010000217.1 GCA_030049955.1 Acidobacteriaceae bacterium | reverse complement strand
GTCCTCGCCTACTCCACCATCTCGCAGCTCGGCTACATGTTCCTGGCCTGCGGCGTCGCGGCCTACTCGGCCGCCATCTTCCACCTCATGACGCACGCCTTCTTCAAGGCGCTGCTCTTCCTTGCCGCCGGCTCCGTCATCCACGCCATGGGCGGCGAGCAGGACATGCGCAAAATGGGCGGCCTGCGCACCAAGCTTCCCGTCACCTTCTGGACCATGACGGCGGCGGTCTTCGCCATCAGCGGCTTCTTCCCGTTTGCCGGCTTCTTTTCGAAAGACGCCATCCTTTACGCCGCGTTCCTCCAGGGCACCAACGGCAAAATCCTCTGGTTCGTCGGCCTGATTACCGCGCTCCTCACCGCCATCTACATGTTCCGCCTCTGGTACATGACCTTCTTCGGCGAAACGCGCTCACACGACGTGCATCCGCATGAACCGCCTGCAACCATGCTCGTTCCGCTCGTGATCCTCGGCATTCTCTCGGTCTGCGGCGGCTGGATCGGCATTGAGCGCATCAGCGACTACCTCGCGCCCGCAACCGGCGCACGAGCGGCAGCCGTAGCCCCCGCGCACCTTGAGTTGCTCCTCAGCATCGTGGCTGTCGCCGTCGCTCTCCTCGGCTGGTTTATTGCACACACGTTCTACCACCGCAAGCCCGAGCGACCAGCACGCCTGGCCGCCGCCATTCCACGCGTCTACTCGCTCGTCGCCAACAAGTACTACATCGATGAAATCTACAATGCGATCTTCGTCAAGCCGCTGCTCGCGCTTTCAAAGTACGTCCTCGGCTGGATCGTCGATGTCGGCATCCTCGGCGGCGCTGCGTGGCTGCTTGGCGGGACAGCCGTGTTCAGCGGAGCTGTGCTGCAACGCTGGCAATCCGGCAACCTGCGCTCTTACGCTGCGTGGCTCGCGCTCGGCGCAGCAGCCCTCCTGATCTTCGCGCTGCTTCACCCGCTCAGCTTTGACTTTGCGGTGGCAATTCACCGGGCGAGGCACTGAGACGATGAACCAATTCGACTCCATCATCCTTACCCTCATCCTGCTGGTTCCACTGGCCGGTGCAGTGTTGGTTGCGATCTTTCCAGACCGCGGCAAACTGCCCAACTGGATTGCCCTCATCACGTCGCTGGTGACCTTCGCCTTCACGCTTCATCTGCCCACGCATTTCATCAGCGGTCAGCCTGCCTTCCAGTTCGAAGTAAACCGCGCCTGGATCGCCAACCCCGCGATCTTCTATCACGTCGGAGTCGACGGCCTCAGCATGTGGCTGGTCGTACTAACCGGATTGCTCGCGCCGGTTGGCGTGCTCGCAAGCTGGAACGTTATTCAGACGCGCCGCAAGCTCTTCTACTCGCTCTTCCTCGTCCAGCAGACGGCCATCGTCGGCGTCTTCATCTCGCTCGACCTGATGCTCTATTACGGCTTCTGGGAGCTCTCGCTTGTTCCCATGGCCATCCTCATCGCCATGTACGGCCGCAAAGACGGCCCCAAAGCCGCACTCAAATTTTTCCTCTTCACCTTCATCCCATCGGCGCCGTTGCTGGTTGCCATCCTGTGGATTTATTCCCGTACCGGCACGTTCGATTTCACAACGCTTGAAGTCCTGCTCACCCACGGCACATTGCCCGCAGGCACCATGTTCTGGTGCGCGCTCGCGTTCCTGTTTGCATTCGCCGTCAAGGTTCCCGTCTTCCCGCTGCACGGCTGGCTCTCCGACACCTATGAAGAAGCCCCCGTCGCCATGTCCATGGTCGTCGCCGGAAAAATGGGCTTGTACTCCATGCTGCGCTTCCACGTCGGCCTCTTCCCCGCGCAGAGCCGCGACATCGCGCCGCTCATGATCGCGCTCGCCGTCATCGGCGTTCTCTATGGCGCCTGTCTGGCTCTCGTCCAGCGCAACTTCTTCCGACTGCTGGCCTTCGGCGCGGTCAGCCACTTCAGCCTGATCACGCTCGCCATTTACGGCCTCACCTTGATGGGCTGGACCGGAGCCGTCTATCAGATCCTGCTGCTCGGTATCGTCGAAGGCGCTATGTTCGTGCTGCTTGGCGCACTCGATTCGCGCTACGGCACCGCGGAGATCACCGCCTATGGCGGCATGGCCGCACGCCTGCCGCGCACCGCAACCTACTTCGTCATCGCCGCGCTCACCATGATCGGCCTGCCGTTGCTCGGCGGCTTCATCGGCGAGTTCATCATTCTCTCGACTACCTTCACCCAGGTCAGCCGCGGCTGGGCTATTGCCGCTGCCGTCAGCGTCATCCTCAGCGCATCCTATGTGCTCTGGCTCGTGCAGCGTCTCTTCTATGGACCTGAAGGCGCGCTCGCTGCAAAACCCGCGCCCGATCTCCGCTTCGGGGAACTCGTTGCACTCACGCCGCTGGTCCTTCTTATGTTTGTGATGGGCGTAGCACCCATGCTCTGGCTCAACTCGATCCAGTCCGGCGTTCATCCGCCGGCGGAACAAACTGCCGCTGTCACTCTGAACGGCAGCCGGGGAACTTCTCGGTGGGCCGAACTCGAGGAGTCTTTTCTTTTTCCAATCAACTCGAAATGTTCCCTCACCCAAATCCTGCGTCCTCTTTCTAACGCAAAGGCGTCAAACACCACCCAGCCCACACCCCGGGAGGCCCAGCGGTGAGCTTCATACCAGACATCTTCCGCATCCTCCCTGAGGTCATTCTTTCGGTCACTGGCGTCGTCATCATGCTTATCGACGCCTCGCTGCCTGTACGCACCACGCGCCGATATCTCGGCTTCGTTGCTGCTATCGGCACGCTCTTTGCCATTTACGCCAGCGTCTGGCAGCTCTCGCTGCCGGAAGGAACCGGCTTCTTCGGCAACGTCGAAACTACTGCTTTCACTGTCTTCTTCCACGTCCTCATTTGCGGCATAGTACTCGTCGCTCTGCTGCTGACGCTCGACACGCTCCCCGCCCGCACCCACCATCAGGGCGAGTTCTACGCGCTCGTCGTCTTCGGCGCAGTCGGCATGTGCCTGCTAACCAGCGCCGTCGAGCTGCTGGTCGTCTTCATCGCCCTCGAAATCTCATCAATCTCCACCTACATCCTTGCCGGCTACCGCAAAAACACCGGCCGCGGGCCGGAAGCGGCCATCAAGTACTTTCTTCTTGGCTCCTTCGCCACGGCCTTCCTGCTCTACGGCATCGCGCTTATCTTCGGCGCCACCGGCACCACGCAGATCTACGAGATCGCCCATCTCGCCCCGCTCGCGCAGAGTCCCGTGCTGGTCTACGCCGCGCTGGCCATGATGCTGGTCGGCATCCTTTTCAAAGTCTCGGCCGCGCCCTTCCACATCTGGACGCCGGACGTCTATGAAGGCTCCTCGTCGCCCGTCGTCGCGCTGCTCTCCACCGGGCCCAAGGTTGCAGCCTTCGCCGTGTTGTTGCGCCTCGTCTATGAGGCCTTCCCTGGCCTGCACGCTTTCTGGTCGCCGCTTCTGTGGGTCGTCGCAGTGCTCTCGATGACAGTCGGCAACCTGGCCGCGCTGCGCCAGCAGAACGTGAAGCGCATGCTGGCCTACTCGTCGATCGCCCACGCCGGTTACCTGCTCGCCGCTCTCGCCGGCCCGGCCAACGTAGGCATCGCTGCCGCCAGCTTTTACGCCGCAGCTTACGCCGCCATGAACATCGGCATCTTCGCCGTCATCACACTGGTAAGCGGCTACGACGATCGCTACGCCCTTATCGACGACTTCCGCGGCCTGATCTACCGCGCGCCCCTGCTCGGCAGCCTGCTCATCTTTTTCCTCATCTCGCTCATCGGCATTCCCTTCACCGGCGGCTTCTTCGGCAAGTTCTATTCGTTTACGTCCGCGGTCTCCGGCGGCGCCATTGCTCTCGCCATCATTGGCCTGCTCAACTCCGGCGTAGCCGCGGCCTATTACCTGCACCTGGCCGTGGTTGCCGCTCAGCGCCCCGCAGCCGGCGAATCCGCCGCGCCCCGACCGCAGATAGGCATCGCCGTTGGCGCCGCTCTGGGTCTCTGCTTCGCCGCAACGCTGGTCCTCGGCATTGTGCCCAATACCACGCTGCACGCCGCTCAATCCGGCGCCCACACGCTGCAGGCTCCGCCTGTCGGCAATGGCTCGCCCGCTATCGTCCCCACCGTCGAAGTAGAGCCGCAATCGAACCAATAGGACAGTGGTCCTGCCCGCGCGTCACTTACAATGACTTCGATGAAACTAGGCGAACTGGCAAGCCGGTTGGGCGCTGAACTCCGCGGCGACGCGACCCTCGAAATCACCGGCGTCAAGGGTCTTGAAGAAGCCGGCCCTACGGAAATCACCTTCGTCGCCAACCCCCGCTATGCAGCGCTCGCCCGCACTACCCGCGCCGCCGCAGTTATCGTCGAGCCCGATTTCCAAGAGATCCCCCCCGCCACGCTGCGCATCCGCAACCCATATCACGCCTTCTCGCGCGCAGTTGGCCTTTTCTACTCGCCGCCTGCGTATCCGCCCGGCAACCATCCAACTGCCGTTATCGATCCAACCGCCGAAATCGCCGAAGGCGCACACGTGGGCCCTTACGCGGTCATCGGTCCGCAAGTGCGCATTGGTCCGCACGCCACCATCCTCGCCCACGTTGTTATTTATCCCGGCGTCCAGATCGGCAGCCACTTCTTTGCCCACGC
>JASIJX010000216.1 GCA_030049955.1 Acidobacteriaceae bacterium | reverse complement strand
AAAGCCCGGCTCATTTGCTGAGCCTTCAATATGCGGGCTGAAGCTCGAACTCCTCCAAAGCTGCAAAACTGATCCGCTGGTCGAATTCAAATGCGAGTTCAGTCCGACGGGCGATACTGGACTAAGGGATTGCGGGAAAAGTATCGGCAAAGGACGATTTTTCAGAGGCTAAAGCCCGTATTGAAATTTGCGGCAGCTGCGGCACGGCTGAAGTCGTGCCCCGACACAAAGCCCTTTGCGTCGAATTCTTCCGTAGCCTGTTGAGCGTAATGGCAGACAGACGCAATTCGAAACCAACGACCAGACGGCGCGTGGAGAGACGGAACGACGCGCGAGCGGGCGAGCCGCTACCCACACCAGCGGAGCACGGCGCGGTGATAAGCCGGCGCGCGGCGGAACGGCTGCGCCGCGGGCACTTGTGGGTCTATGCATCGGACGTTGTAAGACTCGACGCGGTTACGGGCGAAGAACGGCTGCTCGCAGTGGCCGACGAGCGCGGCATTCTGCTGGGAACTGCGCTCTATAGCCCGCAATCGCAGATCGCGCTGAGGATGGTTTCGCGCGAGGCGATCGATCATCGCGCGTGGATAGCGCTGCTCGAGTCGCGGCTGCGGCGGGCGATCGGCAGGCGCAAGCCGCTGCTCGATGACAACAACGATGCGAGCCGGCTTTGCTTCAGCGAGGCGGATGAGTTGCCCGGTCTGATTGTGGACAAGTATGGGCCGCTGGTGATCGTTCAGCGGCTTACGCGCGGACTGCATGGCGACGACGTGAGCCAGGCGCTGGTGCGCGTGCTGCGCGAGGAGACTGCGCCGGCGGCGATTGTGGAGCGGCCCGATCCGCGGATTCGAGAGCTGGAAGGATTGCCGGCTCCGGGCGCCGAAGCGCTGTGGAGCGCGAAGAAGCGTGCAGAACTCGGCGTCGAGTTTCATCTGAACGGACTGGTCTTCAACTACGATGCCAACGCTGGACAGAAAACCGGCGCGTTTCTCGATCAGCGCGTGAATTACGCCGCGGCGCGGGACTGGGCGGAGCGGCTGATGAGGAACAATTGCGGTGCGAACAGGCGCGCGCTGGACGTTTGCTGCTACCAGGGCGGTTTTGCGCTGCACCTGGCCCAGGTTTGCCGCACGGTGACGGGCATTGACGCTTCACGCGCTTCGCTTGAGGTAGCTGAGCGAAACCTTGCGGCGAATCGCGAACGGTTGAAAGCTGAAGTCGATTGGCTGGAGGGCGACGCGTTCGCGATCCTGCGCGACTGGTCGGACGGCGGTGAGCGGTTCGACGCGATCGTGCTCGATCCGCCGGCTTTTGCCAAGACACGCCGCGCGGTGGAAGGCGCGATGCGCGGTTACAAGGAGTTGAACCTGCGGGCGCTGAGGATGGCGAGCGCCGGAGGATTGCTGGTGACCTGCTCGTGCTCGCACCATGTTGACTGGGCGGATTTCGAAGCTGCTGTTGCCTCGGCTGCGGCCGACGCCGGGCGGCGCGCGCGCGTGCTCGAACGGCGCGGCGCAGCGCCCGACCATCCGGTGGTGCTGAACCTGCCGGAGACCGAATACCTGAAGTGCCTGGTGCTGGAAGTGGAGTGACGGCTGGGCGCTGTCAGGCCGTAGCGAGCCTGTAAATGCGCATTCGCGCAAGCGTGCGCGCCAGCCGCGATGCACGGGGTTGTGCAGCGGGCTGTGCCCTTGCTGTGCGGAGCTCTGCGAGTGCCTGCTTTACCTGGGCCCGCAGTGTTTCCACCTCGAAGGTGCAGGAGCGCAGATAGGCCGAGACCGTCAGTCCGGCTTCGGCGGCGCGCTGCTGCAGTTGCGCAAACTCTGCGTTGCTCATGCGCACGGTCACGCTGGCGCGCATACGCTTCTCTTCAAGTGCGGTCGCAGTGCGCCGGGCAACAGCTTCTGCGAGTTGAGCTGCGGGTTGAGCGGCAGGTTGTTCGTCCGGCGCACGCCGTGCCGCGTCAATCCCACTTTCGAGCTTGCTTTCCGGCGCGCTTTCTGGCGTGCTCTCTGGTTGGAAAACAGCGGCGACTGCGGAAGAATTGCGCGTGGCGGAATCCTCCCGGACCTGTTCGGCGGAAGGCTGGTAGCGTGCATGCGCCAATAGCGCGCGCTCGTAGCTGAGCGTGGCCACGTCGCGGTCGGGATCGCCGTCGAGATCGCGCTCAAGATCGCCTTCCCACTTGGAGAAAAGCTCAGTTCTGGTGCGGGTGAGCGCAGCCAGCACACCGGCAAAACTGGAAGAAGTAGAGGAGGGTTCAACCGCAGCCTGCATGACGGGAGAATAGCGCCGGCCCGCATGGAACATGAGAAAAAAGCAAGGTGTACGGCTGCGAGGAAGTCGACTTTGGGAACGGCGGCATGTGCTTCCCGTAACGGGAACGGGCGGTGTTCCGCCATGAAGAGGAACCAACTTCAGGGATTTTGGCGGGCGTCTGGCGTCCGGCTACTTCGTGCTGGATGTGGTGGCTGCGGGTTTGCCGTTGAGATATTTGTCGAAGGGAATCTCGAAGTAGAACAGCTCCTTGCCGTCTTCGTCCTTTAGATCGCGGACTACCATGTGCGCGCCGGGCAGCGGATGCTTGAGTCCTTGCAGAACATAAAAGAGGAAGCCGGCGCGGGTGGTGTGCGGCTCGACGACCAGGGCCTGGTACTCGAAGGTGTCGAAATCCTCTTCAACTTCCTTGTTCTTGTTCTTCGGCTTGAGATGCACGCCGGGAATGGGCCCGGGCATGGGGAACGTGCTGGGCCGCTCGCGCGGGTTCATCAGCCGCTCAACGTCTTCCGGCTCGGCGGCCTGCACGCGGTCGCCCGCGGCGGTCTCGAAGAGAATGCGCGCGTCGCGCAGCGAGATCGGCTTATCACCGAGATTGGTGATGATCAGCCGCACGGGCATCACGCCATATTTCGTGTATTCGACGTGGAAGATCGATTCCTTCTCCTTGGTGTCGTAGGGCTCGACGGCGATGGCGAGGTGCTCGTTGTCGTGAATCTCGACGGCCGCGTAGGAGGTGGCCGGCGTGACCGGTGGCGGCGTGTGATCGGCGGCAGCGGCAGGGATGGCTAGACCCAGAAGCAACGGAAGAAAGCGCAGGGATAGTCTCATCGCAGGCGACTGTATCATCGTATGGTTAGACACTCGAAAACCCGTTTCTGTTACGCATGATTCTTTTTTTCTATAATGTAGCGATTTTGGCGGCATTGGCGACCACGGCTCCCTGGTGGCTGTGGAAGATGGCCACGACGCACAAATATCGCCAGGGGCTGCAGGAGCGGCTGGGGCGCGTACCGGAACGGTTACGGGCTGCGGGAGTGAGCCATCGGCCGACGATCTGGCTGCACGCGGTCTCGGTGGGCGAGGTGCTGGCAGTGAGCCGGCTCGTGGGCGAGCTCGAACGGGCCTTCCCCCGCGACAGGCTGCTGATTTCAACGACCACGCGCACCGGACAGGATCTAGCGCGACAGCGGTTCGGCGCGGAACGGGTTTTTTACTGCCCGCTGGACCTGCCGTGGGCGGTTCGGGCATATCTTGAGGCCATTCGGCCGCGGATGCTGGTGCTTACCGAGACGGAGTTCTGGCCGAACCTGCTGAACGAGTGCTTCCGGCGGCAAATTCCCGTAGCGGTGGTGAATGCGCGCATCTCTGACCGGTCGTGGCCGCGGTACCGTCGGCTGCAGCGGCTGTGGCGTGGCTTTCTGGAGCGGCTGGCGCGCGTGCTGGCGCAGAGCGAGACGGACGCGGAGCGGCTGCGGGCCCTGGGCTGTCTGCCGCAGCGGGTGACGGTTGCCGGAAACCTGAAGTTCGATGTGCGGGCGGCCGAGGAGACCGAGGCGGTGCGGTTGCTGCGGGCGGCAAGTGACGGGCTGCGGCTGGTTGTCGCCGGCAGCACGCTCGAGGGCGAAGAAGCGGCGCTGATCGAGGCCTGGCCGCAGGTGCTGGCTGTCGAGCCGCGGCTGGCGATGGTGCTGGCTCCGCGGCATCCGGAGCGGTTTGCGGCCGTGGCCGAGCTGCTGGAACAGGCGAGTGTAAAGCTCAAAATCGCCTGGCGCCGGCGGTCGGAATGGAAGAGCTCAAGACAGCCGCTGGCGCCGGGCGAAATTATTCTTCTCGACACGATTGGCGAGTTGGCCAGCGTTTATTCGCTCGCCTCGGTGGCTTTCGTTGGCGGCAGCCTTGTCCCGGCCGGCGGCCACAATCCGCTGGAGCCCGCGCAGTTCGGCGTGCCGATCGTCATGGGCCAGCATTACGCCAATTTCCGCGCTATCACCTACGATCTGCTGGCGCATGAGGCGCTCCGCATTCTTGGGAGGGACAGCGTGGCGACAACACTTGTCGAATTGCTGCAGGACCGCACCGCCGCGAAGGCGATGGGAGCACGGGCGCGGCAGGTATTCGATGAGCAGGCAGGAGCGACGGCGCGCTGCGTTGCAGCGTTGCGCGAGGTCGTGGCCGCCGGCCGCGCCACTGGCGCGCCGGCGAAGGAGCAGGCGTTATGAGTCCCATTTCTCCAGCGCGCGAAATGCTGCGGCCGCTGGTGCCGCTTTATCGCTTCGGGCTTTTCATTCGCGAGCGGCAACTGGCCTCGGGCGGCGAGCAGATCGTCCGCCTCAACTGGCCTGTCATCAGCAT
>JASIJX010000215.1 GCA_030049955.1 Acidobacteriaceae bacterium | reverse complement strand
CGACAGACCCCGGCTGCAGCTATAACTCCCAGCTCACCTATCCGCTGTGGGCGCCACCCGTAATGACCACTATAAGCGGCCCGGTAGCCTTGCCTCTGATGGTTACCCTGCCACCGTGGAGCATGACTGTAGTGACCATACAGCCGTAGATGGCCGGAGGGCACTCTTTTCACTCAGGCCCCAGGCGCAAGCCTGGGGCCTTTTAACATTGGGCAGCCTGGAAGGAGTGCGTGATCCCGGCGTACCGGCTTTCAGCGCAAGCTGGTTGTCGGCCAGAATGAGGCGCGGATCTGATCGTCGGAAAGTCCCTCGATGCGAATCGTGGGTACACCTTCTAGGCCGAGCAGCTCTGCCGCTTGGAATGCGTGCAAGCGTTGTGTAGGTCCGGTTTCAGATTTTCGACAGAATAATAACTGATCGTCAGTGAGCTGGCGTCGACGGTAAAAACGTTTGGGATTTGATGTGACTATATATTCATCAGTACGTGATTCCCCTCATAAATGAGGCCGCATGAGGTATTATTCGTTTCTATTTTGGGTCACGTAGTGGAAAAGTGCGACTTAGACGATACAAATTGCCACAAAGAGAATCAGGAAGGACTTCGCAGTACGGCCAATAGCTTGCCGTTTTCGAATTTCATGGATTGCGTGGCGAGACAACTTTCCAAGTCAGCAATCTCAGCGCCTGGCATTTTGTCGCGGCGTTCAACTTGGGCCAAGTGGTATAAGGCTCGCGCATCATTTGGCTTGAGCGTAAGCGCCTTTCCAAGCTCAGTTCGGGCTTCCGTAAGTTCCTCTGCCTGGAAATACGTGGGGGCAAGATCGATGTAACCATCCTTGTAGGTGGTCGTAGTCTGATTCAAGCCACGGGCTTTCGAGTCGGATGTCGAGATAGAATGGAATTTCTATGTGACAAAAGTAACAGACATGTAAGCCCCTCGCGTGATATTTACAGGTAACGGAGGCTGAGGAAGGCCAACGCTATGAGAATGGCGAGTAGGGTTTGTGCACTTTTGACCATCACAGTATTTCTTCTTATAATTACACGCATCCCGGCCATTGGGTATTCTCCAACCCGTTCTTGTGCGGGGAAATAGTTTTCATGTGTGGCGCGGTTACATTTGCGCTGTTGGACAGAAGCAAGGGCTGAGCTATACATCCTCTCGGTGGTTGGCTTGGGGTCAGTATTCCAATTGTGCGGGGTGCTAAAGAATTCCTCGAGAACAAAAGCTATCGGCAGACCCTTCTTTAAATCCTGAGACTTTGAACTAAGAACTGCTTAGGGGGTCGGGATCTCCCAGTATTTTCCAATCACCGCGGGACAAATATTGACCAGCCTACTGGCGATTCCCGCATTTCTTCCTGCGACGATATGCGCCGGCTACGTAGCCGCGTGGTTCACTAATCTCCACAACTTCCGACGACGATCACTGGTGGAGCGGCTTTTCTGGAGTGTGCCGTTATCCGTGAGTCTCTCGACTATAGCCGCAGTCCTGGTCCCATGGTTTCTCTCTCTGGCAGCGGTCGTACTGCTTTTTCTGGCCACCGGAATTCTCTGGCTGGCCGTGGTTTGCACAGAATGGCACCAGATTCGTGCCACGGGCAGGAATTGGACCATTGGCTGGCGGCCATTGGGCGGCAAAGTACTCTTGCTGGCGCTCATTTGGATCGCAGTGGCCATCATCTCGCTGGTCGACTTCCAGCGCGGCCACCAGCTTTTCATGAGCATCGCCACATATGATCATGCATCGCGGGTCAGTTGGACTGAAAGTATTCTCCGCACCGGAGTGCCGCCCGTCAATCCGCTTTATTGGTACAAACATGCAGCCGCCCTGCGCTACTACTATTTCTGGAATGTAGTCTGCGCCGCGGTCGCGCAAATGGCCTGTCTACCCACGCGCGCAGTCTTCATCGCGAGTTGCGTATGGGCAGGATTTGCACTGGCTGCCTTGATTGGCCTCTATCTAAAATACTTCCTTGCAGCCGGCGTTCGCCTGCGGCGGCAGCTACTGCTCTGCATTTCGCTGCTCATGGTCACCGGACTTGATATCTGCGTAAACCTCTGGAATGTCGTTTATCTGGGCCGCGAGCTGCCCAACGATCTCGAGTGGTGGTCGGCGAGCCAAGTTACCAGTTGGCTCGATTCCCTTCTTTGGGCGCCGCATCATGTTGTCAGCCTCGTGTGCTGCATGTTTGCCTTTTTGCTTGCATGGATGGATGGAAAGGACGGCGAGCGCAAGCCCGTGGTTACTGTGATTTTGATCGCGGCTGCGTTGGCAAGTGCCTTTGGCCTCTCTGTTTATGTTGCATTTGGCTTTTTCTTGATCATGTTAGTTTGGGCTTCCTGGCAGATCGCCATTGAACGCAAGATCCGTTCCGTCTTGCTTCTTGCGGCGGGCGGCGCGGGTGCTGCAGTGCTGCTTATCCCGTATCTGCATCAATTGACTCATGGCTCATCCACTGGATTGCAGGGTGGTAGTGTTTTCGCGTTTGCCGTTCGCGAGATGCTTCCTCCCGATGGCCTGCTCACAACCCATCTCTTCAAAACCCTCGCAACGATTCACCCCACTACAGCCAGAAACATCGCAAACCTGGTTCTACTGGCTCCTGGATACGCGATCGAGCTCGGTTTCTATCTTGCCGTCCTGTTCATTTACCTCGTCCCTGCCTGGCGCGGCCACGCGCCACTCACCGCCGCCCAGCGGTCACTGCTGGTCATCGCTACGGTCACGCTTGTCCTTGTTTCTTTCATGCGGTCCTCCGTGCTCACTTCAAACGACTTCGGATGGCGAGCAGCTTTGCTGATGCAATTTCCGCTGCTCCTTTTCGGATCGGAGGTGATTGCCAGCTGGAAGCTGGCAGAGTGCAAGAGCAACGCGACTGACGCCGAGTTGGCCGGTCTACCGCAACACATTCCGCAGTGGTTGCGTTCGATCGCAGCATTCGCTCTCGTCATTGGAGTGATCAGCACTGTTTGCCAGGTATTAATGTTACGGTTCAGTATTCCACTCGCCCAGGCGCACTTGCGCGCGGTTCACGATCCGCACGCCGGCAGATTGCCTCATAACGCCTACATCTCTGCCATCGGCTATGCCCAGCTTGACGGTTTGATTCCCCGCGATGCGATCGTGCAATTCAACCCTGACGCCGAACCGTACCGGCAGTCCAGGGATTTGCTTGAAATCGACCATCAAGCGGCATTGGTTGTAGACAAGCCGTATTGTGGGGCCGAACTCGGGGGCGATCCCAGCGGCTGCCCCACCATGGCTGCCGCCATCGATTCGCTTTTCAGCGGTGCCACAGCGGAGCATGCACGCACGGTCTGCCGACAATTCGGAATTCAATATCTCGTGGTCCGCGTGTACGACCCTGCTTGGAACGACAAGTCTGGATGGGTGTGGACGCTCAAGCCTGTGGTCGAAGATCCCGAATTCCGGGCATTGGACTGCCGTAGATAATCTTGACACCAGATGACTTCCGCGTTCGTCCAATCGCAAGGCCTATGCTACACTTCTGGTCGATACCATCAACCATCAGCGTGTTTCATTCCGCATACAGCGCGAGGTGAGCAGAATGCCCAAGCTCATCACCATCCTGACTCCCTGCTACAACGAGGAGGCGAACGTTCGCGAGGTACATCGGCGTGTGCTTGAACTGGCGGGCTGCCTGCCCCAATACCGGTTTGAGCACCTTTTTATCGATAATTCCTCTACGGATTCCACCGTCGAGATCCTGCGCGAGATGGCTCGAGAGGACTCGACGGTCATGGTCATCGTGAATGCACGTAATGTTGGGGCAGACCGCTCAGGGATGCATGCCTTTCTGCAAGCGCAAGGTGACGCAGTTGGCAGCCTTGCTGCCGATCTTCAAGACCCTCCGGAGCTGTTTGTCGAGATGATCCGTGAATGGGAGAATGGCTATCCGATTGTAGCCGGGATCAAGAACACGAGCGACGAGAACGGCCTGATGTACGGTATTCGGACTGCGTATTACCGGATCGTCGCCCGGCTGACCAACGTGAAGGTCCTCGAGCATTTCACGGGATTCGGGCTCTACGATCGGTCTGTGATTGAGGAAATCCG
>JASIJX010000028.1 GCA_030049955.1 Acidobacteriaceae bacterium | reverse complement strand
TACTTCTATCCGAAGGACATGACCACTGGCTGCACGATCGAGGCGCATAATTTTCAGAATGCGCAGGACCAGTTCAATGCGCGCAACGCGGTCATCCTGGGCGTGAGTGTAGATTCGACCGAAAGCCACCAGCAGTTCTGCGCAAAGGATGGGCTAACCTTCCACCTGCTCTCCGACACCAGCCACAAAGTTGTGGGCGAATATGGATCGCTTGCGGACCACAACGGCATGGTGATGGCCAGCCGCAATACTTTCCTGATTGACCCGCATGGAAAAATCGTGCAGGTCTGGACGAAGGTGAACCCGCAGACGGCTGCATCCGACGTTCTTGCTGCCATTCCGAATGCCAAGTAAGGAAAGCGCGAGCGGCGATCGGTCGCGATCCGAATTGCCGCTTACGTGCTTCGTTCAAGCAGCGCCACAAAGAACCCATCCGTACCGAAGGCGCCTGGCAGAAGCCGCAGCGCGCCTTCGGCTGTAATGCACCTCGCAACTCGCTCTGCTGCGCCGGCCACGAAGACTTCTCTGCGCTGCACCTGCTCAATGCAATCGCCAAGCGCAACCTGCCGCGCGCTCGCGTCTTCACCGAGCACCGCGGCGATCACCTGCTCATTCTCTTCCGGCTCCAGCGAGCAGGTGGAGTAAACCACGCGGCCACCGGGTTTCACTGCGCGCAATGCTGCGCGAAGAATCGCCCGCTGCCGCTCGGCCTGGCGCGGCAGGTCCTCGGCGCGCAGCCGATGGCGAATCTCCGGATTCCGCCCCAGCGTCCCCGTCCCGCTGCACGGCACATCGACAAGCGCAAAATCGAACGCCGCGACTTCCGGCAGGGCAGTGACATCGGCGAGCCGGCACTCGATACGGCCGGCATAGCTTCTCAACCTTTCTCGAAGTTGCGCCAGCCGTTGCGCGCTCGCCTCGCAGGCCACGATCTGCGCCGCAGCAAGCCGCTCGGCAAGGATCAGCGTCTTGCCTCCCGGAGCAGCGCACGCGTCGATAATTTTCTGTTGGTCTCGGACGAAAGTTGTGGCACAGCACGCAGCAATTTCTCCGATCAACTGCGATCCCTCGTCCTGAATGCGCACGCGGCCCTCGCGGAGCGCCGCTGTCGCCGTCACATCTCCGCTGACAACGGCGCGCGCTGCAGTGAGCAGCTCGCCCGGCGCAAGCACAATGCCTGCTTCGGCAAGCTTCGTTGCATCCTGCGGGTCGGAGATCCGCAATGACAGCCGTGGCTGCGCCTGCCCATGCGCGCAGATGGCGCACGCAGCCTCCGCACCGAACTGATGCGTCCAGCGTTCCACCATCCACCCGGGATGAGCGCTTGCCGGCGAGGCTCTGTCAATGCGCTCTTCCAAAAGCTGAGAGCGCGGCAAGCGCCGCAGAACTGCATTCACCATGCCGGAGGCATATCGCTGGCCGGCCTTACGCGTTAGCTCCACACTTTCGTCGATGGCAGCATGCGCAGGAATGCGATCGAGAAGCAGCAGTTGAAATGCGCCAATCCGCAGCGCAATCAGAACTTCGTCGTCGATTTTTGCGTTGGGACGTTTGAGCAGCGGTCGAATCTGCGCGTCAAGCAGCAGTTGCCAGCGCAGCACGCCAAGAACCAGCGCCGTGGCGAGGTTGCGATCGGGTGGCGCAAGCGCGCTCACGGCTTTGCCGCGCAGCAGATCATCCGAGTGTCCCTCGCCGCGCTCCACGGCGAGAAGAATGCGATACGCAGCCTTGCGTGCCTCAGAGATACGATCTGGAGAGATGCGGTTTGGTGAAATGCGGGCCACAGCCATCACCCCAGCCGCATGTGAGCAGTCGCAACGCCGCCCAGCCCGCGCAGGAACTCCGCCGCAGGCATGCGCTTTTTGCCTTCGAGCTGCACTTCGATCAATTCGAGCGATGTGCTCTGTGCGCAAGCCGCAAACATGCGTCCATTGTCGACGGCAACCTGCCCCGGCTCGCGCACAGCAGCGGCGGATGGCTCGGCAACAGCCATGCGGTGCGCAATGAGCTTTTTTCCTTCGAGCAATGTAAACGCGCCGGGCCATGGCTGAAAACCGCGCCAGCGGTCGTAAAGCTGCCGCGCCGTACGGGCAGCAAAATCCATGCGGCCGTCTTCTCGCGTGAGTAGCGGCGCAAGCGTGGCCGCGGAATCGTCTTGCGGCTGCGGCCGAATCGTGCCCGCAGCCAATCCGGCAAGCGTTTCAATCACCAGCGGCGCGCCCGCACGCGCCAGAATCTCAAACAGCTCCACTGAGGTCTGGTCAGGTTTGATCTGTTGCCGTTGCACGAGCAGAGTGGGCCCTGTATCGAGGCCTTCCGCGAGCAGCATTGTGGTGTTGCCGGTGACGGCATCGCCGTTGGCCACGGCCCATTGGATTGGCGCCGCGCCGCGGTACTTCGGCAGTAGTGACGCATGCAGGTTGATGCAACCGAGGTGCGGCAGCTCCAGCATCCACGGGGGAATAATGCGGCCATAAGCGACGACGACAATTGCATCCGGTGCAATGACCTCAAGTTGCGCACGAAATTCAGAATTGTTACGGATTTTTTCCGGCTGGACGACTTTCAAACCAGAAGCCAGCGCGGTCTGCTTGACCGGCGGCGCAGTAAGCTGTTGCGCACGGCCCACTGGGCGGTCAGGCTGCGAAACCACCAGCGCAACATCGTGCCCCGCGATCAGGAGCGCCTCCAGCGTGGGCACGGCAAATTGCGGCGTTCCACAAAAGACGAGCTTCACGCTGGTTCCTCATTTTCTCGGAATGCGCTGCGCTTACCAGGAGCACCTACCACGCACCATCGGCCTGCAGCTTCTTGATGCGGCGCAAACACATGCTGCGCTTGAGCGGGCTCATGCGGAAGATGAACAGAATCCCGTCGAGATGATCGATCTCATGCTGAAACGCGCGCGCCAGCAACTCGTCGCCGTCTGTCTCGAACCATTCGCCGCGCTCGTTCTGCGCGCGCACGCGCACGCTTGCAGCGCGGACCACCTTTTCGCGAATGTCAGGAAAGCTGAGGCAACCTTCCTCCTCGTACTGCCGGCCCTCGCGCGAAATGATTTCCGGATTGACGAGCACTAGCTTCTGCTCCGGGTCTTTGCCCTGGCTCAGGTCAATGATGGTGACGCGTTTGGCCACGCCCACCTGCTGCGCCGCCAAGCCAATGCCCTGCGAGGCGTACATGGTCTCGAACATATCGGCAATAAACTGCCGCAGCTCGTCGTTGAATTCCGTCACCGGCTCACCGGGCTGCTGCAGCACCGGCTCCGGATATTTCACTATCTTCAAAATCATTTCCGCGTTCTCAACCTGCTGACCATGGGTGCCCCACCCTCGCCGCGCTTTTGTTTTTGCGGCTAGGGTGGGAACTTAGCACCGCTAATATTTCCGTATCTGTTCGATGTATCCGGAAAAGTTTCGTTTCATCTCCAACATCGAGTCGCCGCCAAACTTCTGCTGCGCCACGCCCGCCAGTGCAAGCGCCACCATGGCCTCTGCCGCCACACCTGCCGCCGGAACCACGCAAATATCGCTGCGCTCGTAGCTTGCAGCGGTCTTTTCGCGCGTGTCGAAGCGCACCGATTCAAGGGGTTTTCGCAGCGTGGAAATCGGCTTCAGGTAGCCGCGCACGATCACATCTTCGCCATTGGAAACGCC
>JASIJX010000214.1 GCA_030049955.1 Acidobacteriaceae bacterium | reverse complement strand
GGTGCGCCTTCACCGGGCAGCGTCGAAACACGGGCGGAAGCCAAATCCGGCGGCCGCGCGGCGCGCGTGCAGCGCGAGCCCATTGAGAAACAGACGGCGCGCGAACTGTTCGCCTTTATTGTGGAGCAGGGTAAAAAGGACTACCAGGTGCAGCGCTACAAGGGACTGGGCGAGATGACTTCCTCGCAGCTATGGGAGACGACCATGGATCCCGAGCGACGCACGTTGCTGCGTGTCAAGCTCGAAGACCTGGCGGAGACCGACTCGATCTTCACTACGCTGATGGGCGAGGACGTGGAATCGCGGCGAAAGTTCATCGAGGACAACGCGCTGGACGTAAAAAACCTGGACATCTAATCGGGCGTTGTAGTGTAGGCCGGCGCAATTCATGTTCGGATCTGCTGAATAACTGTCGGTAATTCTGGGTCATTAATTAAATGTCAGGGCACTCGAAGGCCCACTGCAGGGGTCGTTTGAATCTCTCTCTGAGGGAGATGGGTGGAACCCGTCCAACATTTCCGTTAACTTCCCGGCAATTTGGTTAACTCCTAGCGATTCCATTAACAATTGAGCGTATACACGATCCGCTGCAAACGGTGTGAAGAGAACATCCCTGCGCCAGTGCAGACAATGCCGGATACTCTCTCGGTGTTGTGCTCGACAGCAGCGGGATTATCCGGTTTATCGGCGACCTCCGTGAATGAACAAGCGCATTATCGCCAAGTCACTTATCGAGGCCGATTACTATTCGAAAGTCGGCTAAGTCGGCTGCTCGCCAATTCTCCTACACCAGTGGTGAAGCGGCGATTCCCGGGACAGTAGCCCATTTATCAGGAGTCAAACAGTCGGGGGCTGGTGGTCATGACGATCCCAGCTTTTCTCCGCAGGATTTGGTCACGTCCCAGCTCGTAAATTCACTGCTTAGCGGAAGCCCAGTAATTGAACGCGAATCTGAGTTCAGCTGTGGGAGGGGCCGCATCACCGCAGACGACGCTACATGGGCAAGCGAGGTAGCTTCCTCCACAATTCGAATATATCGCCGAAGCCACCTTGAACGCCTGTCGCGTTTCCAAACCGGGAAGCGCAAGGGAAAGATTAATTAGCAGCGGCGAATCAGGGTCTTTCTCTTTCTCTTTCACTTTCGATACAAGTTCTCGGTAAGCCTTGATCGTTTGATCGAGCGCCTCTCGGGTGCGATGCATCATTATGGGCATCTGCAAATAGTTATCCTCGAAAACCATGAAGCGTGCGTTGAAAACCATGAAGCGTGCGTTCGGTGCGAAGGTCAAACGACAACCGTCCTGCCCCAAAATCTTCACCGGTTACTCTGGCCAGGAGCGATGACAGGTCTTCATTGAATTTCGGCCATACCAGTAATCCAACTCATCGTGTGAGCAGACTGTGTCGGCCAATCCCACCATGTCCGGATCGAGCCTCACTCTCACATTCACGCTGGAATCTTGGGCAATTTGGTGTAGTGTCCCCAGGATCTCTTTGTTGAAGTACTTGAAAGGAATTTCCGAGCGCCGCATGAAATGGTGCGCGAATACACAAAGCTTCCCGATCTGAAATATGCCTGGTCGCACCCACGCAGGATTTAGCAGTAACCACTGCTCCTCTTCATTTTTCTCGAGACATTTCCCATACCTACAAGTCCTGAGTGATCTCGCAACGTGGGAAAGATAAAGAAATTCGGAATCGTGGGAAGTTTTATCACGATATCTTTATGGGCCTTCTGTTTTTATCTTAATGCGACACATTGTCCACGCAACCTACCGGCTCGGAGGATCGAGTCTTGTGGGGCGGAGCTCGCTCTATTTCATTTTTCAAAGGGGGAAAAAGATGAATTGACCCCGGACGGGAATCTGCGGTGGTGGAGCGGTGGGGGAATCCTGCAGCCCGCTCCTTGATTGGGACAGCTTTACCTTTCTTCGATGCACTTCCCTGGAGGGGTTCACGATGATGACATCGCCAATCGATCGTTCAAGTGGTCGCGTTTTCCGCTGCCTTGCTATGCTGCTGCTTTTTGTTTCTCCCGCGGCTTTCTCGCCAATGTATGCGCAAACGTTCGCGCCCAAGCTTACAGTAGGGGCCGGAATACAAACCAGTTATGACCACTCCAAGACTGACGGAAGTCAGTCTGTCGATCAATTCCCGTTTAACCATGCCCGGCTCTACTTTAGCGGAGATGTGACGGATCATGTCAGCGCCATGTTCAATACGGATTACGAAAGCAGCACGGATTCAATGGAAATTCTCGATGCGGTTGGACAGTTTCACGCGTCGTCGAAAGCCAATGTCTGGATGGGCCGTTTCCTGCCGCCCAGTGACCGCGCGAATTTGTACGGGCCATTCTACTCGAACGAATGGGACGTATATAGCGACGGCATTCAAGACGGCTATCCGTTTGTCTATCAAGGACGTGACAATGGCGCGGCCTATTGGGGGGACTTCAAAGCCGGCGCCGCCAAAATTAAAGCTTCGGTGGGCGCCTTTGAAGGCACATCCGCGGATGGAAAGAACGGTCCTATTTGGGCGAGCCGCGTCCAGATTGATTTATGGGACCCGGAGAACGGATATTACCTGAACGGCACTTATTACGGCGATAAGAATCTGCTGGCGATAGCCGGCGCGACTCAGGTGCAGTCCGGTAAGACGGCGACAACTGGCGACTTTCTAATGGAGAGAAAGGTTCCTGGAGGAGGCGCCTTCACCATCGAAAGTGAATACTCCCGGTACAACGGTCTCGGCGGTTACAACGCGAACTACGCCAAGAGCGAAGGCGCGTACGGCCTCGCATCTTTCCTGATACCAAAACATGCCGGAAAAGGCAATTTTGAACTTCTCGGAAAATATGCGAGCGCGGAGTACACGGGGGGAAGCGGCGGCGGGCCCAGTTACCGTCAAAACACTGCCGAGGCTAATTTCAGCTACATTCTCAAACAATTTGACGCTCGTGTCATGAGCTTCTATCGGAACGCTAGCTACAACGCGGTAACTCCCAATAGCTGGCAGATTGGTGTCGGCCTGCAGATTCAGTTGTCCAAGACATTCAGCCTGAACGCAGAGTAACTGCGAGTCATTTTCTAACGGCCGAGGCTGTAACAAACGGACCGTGCCACGCATTTAGTCGACTTACCAATCAGAGGGCAAAGGAGAAGCGTTTATGAAACAGCAATCAACTGGCGCAACGTTTTTGAGAATAAAAGCGGTAGGCGCCGTCACAACGATCTTGGCCGTCGCATTTTTCGCAGTGGCCTCGACCCCAAGCTGGGCGCAGAACGGAACTGTGAAAGTGGGCGTGTTACAGTCCCTTTCGGGAACCATGGCGATCAGCGAAGTAACTGTCAAGAATGCAACCGTGCTCGCGATCGATCAAATTAACGCATCCGGTGGCGTGCTGGGAAAGAAAATCGTCCCGGTGATAGAAGACGGCGCTTCCGATCCGGCCGTGTTTGCTCAGAAGGCGCAGAAGCTGATCCAGGAAGACCAAGTGGTTACGGTCTTCGGCGGCTGGACCTCGGCCAGCCGCAAGGCGATGCTTCCCGTTTTTGAACGCTTTCATTCGCTGCTCTGGTATCCGGTGCAGTTCGAAGGCAATGAGTGCTCACCGGACATCATGTACTCCGGCGCGCAACCCAATCAGCAGATCCTTCCTGCGCTGCAATGGTCCATGGAACTGGGCAAGAAGAGGATCTTCCTGCTCGGGTCCGATTATGTCTTTCCACGGACGGCAAACTTTATCCTGAAGAAGCATATCGTCCACGACGGCGGCACGGTTGTTGGCGAAGAGTATGTTCCGCTTGGCGGCACGGACTTCAGTTCGGTGATCGCCAAGATCAAGTTGGCCCATCCGGACGTCATCTTTAACACCTTGAATGGAGATAGCAACGTTTCCTTCTTCAAGCAAATGGCCGCCGCGGGCATAACTCCGGCGCAGTTGCCGGTCATGTCCTTCAGCATTGCCGAGCAGGAAGCACATGCCATGGGACCGAGCCTGGTGGCTGGAAGCTTTGCCGCGTGGAACTACTTCCAGAGCCTGAAGAACCCGATGAACCAGAAGTTTGTCGCCGCATATAAGGCGAAGTACGGCCGGGATTCAGTGGTCGACGATCCCATGGTTCACGGATACGAAGACGTCATGCTGTGGGCGGCCGCGGTAAAAAAGGCGGGCAGTTTCGATCCCCAGAAGGTGCGCGCGGCCGCTGTGGACCTGGAATGGCAGAATTCCCCGATGGGCAACGTCAAATTTGCGGATAATCAAAGTCTGTACCAAACGGCCTACGTCGGAAAAATTCAGCCAGACGGACAGTTCCAGATCTTGTGGCAGTCCAAGGAACCACTGCGTCCCGAGCCGTATGACTCGCTCGCTTTCCCTGGCCGGAGCTGTCCGGCGAAGTAGCAATCATGCAGGGAGGAGACGGAGTATGTGGCATTTTCCAATCATTGCAGGCCAGGTTTTTAACGGTTTCAGTGTCGCCTCGATTCTGCTGTTGACGACGTTGGGCTTGGCCTTGAGCTTCGGCCAGATGAACGTCATCAACATGGCGCATGGCGAGATGCTGATGTCCGGCGGCTATCTTGCCTATCTGGCCTGCAAATTTGTACACGGCCCCGCGGCTTTTCCCTGCGCTTTTCTGGTAGCCTTTGCCGGAGCCTCAGTTTTGGGCGCATTGCTGGAGGTGTCGGTGATTCGCTGGCTCTATGGCAGACCTCTTGACACACTGCTGGCGACCTGGGGCATTAGCTTGATCATGCAACAGGGCGCCCGCAGTCTCTTTGGGGCCATTGGCGTCGAAGTGGTCGCGCCGCATTGGCTCGACAATTCCATTGTCATTTCGCACGGCTGGTTGGCCGGACTCTCTCTTCCCTATGTCCGCATTTTTATCATCCTGCTCGCGGCCGTCGTTCTAGTCGGCCTCGTCCTTTTTATCGCCCGCACCCGCTGGGGACAATGGCTGCGCGCGGTCCATCAGGACCGGGAGATGGCGGGAGCGTTGGGCATCAACACCAAGCGAGTGGACCTGATCGTCTTCGCGCTGGGCTCGGGCGTAGCCGGTCTGGCGGGCGCAGCGCTCGCGCTCATCTCGCCGGTCACCCCCACGGTGGGACAAAGCTACATCGTCTATGCCTTCCTTGTGGTCATTGTCGGCGGGCTTGGCAGCCTGCTCGGCACGACTATCGCCGCGTTACTGGTGGGACTGTTCTCCGCCAGCGCGCAGATGTTCACCAGTGTCAGCTTCTCCGACGTTCTCCTGCTGGTCATGGTGATCGTCCTCATTCAATTCCGCCCTCGCGGACTTGTGGCGAAGCGCAGCCGGGCGCTGCAGGAGGCATGAGTTGCGATTGCGATTGAAGCGCATTTTTGACGGGCTATTCCTGATCGCTCTGGCGTTCGCCCCGTTTTATCTTTCCGCGTATCACCTCTCTCTTCTGGGCCGGTTCCTGGCCTTGGCGATTCTTTCGCTCGGCCTGGTGCTGGTGTGGGGCTGGGGTGGGATTCTTAGCCTCGGTCAAGGAGTCTTCTGGGGTTTGGGCGGATATGTTCTCGCCATGCACTTGAAGCTGGTGTCCCTGTCGCCTGGCGATCTGCCCGATTTCATGATGTGGAGCGGCCTGGATCACTTGCCGAAATGGTGGGCCGTCTTCAACAATCCGGCCCTGACCCTGACATGCGTTGTGCTCCTGCCCATGGCAGCGGCCGCGGTGCTGGGCTGGCTTATGTTTCATCGCCGCGTGGGCGGCGTTTACTTCGCCCTGATTACCCAGGCTCTGGCCCTTGCCTTTTCCACGCTGCTCATTAGTCAGCAGCCCTACACGGGCGGCTTCAACGGCCTCACCGACTTCAGCACGATTCTGGGCTACTCGGTCAACGGTCCCAATTTTGAGCGAGGGCTTTACTGGGTGACGCTGGCCTTCCTCGTAGCGTCTTTTCTGCTTTGCCAATGGCTGCGTCAGGCCAACTTCGGCAAGGTCCTGGTCGCCATTCGCGATGGCGAAAGCCGCGTCCGCTTCCTCGGATACAACGCCATGGCGTACAAGACCGTCGCGTTCGCGGTGGGCGGCGCCCTGGCCGGGATTTCCGGCGCGCTGTACACGCTGCATGTGGGCGTCATCTCGCCGGCCATGGTGGGCGTGGTTCCCTCAATCGAGATGGTGGTTGCCGTCGCGGTCGGCGGCCGCGAAAGCCTGACCGGCGTGATCATCGGAACACTGCTGGTCAATTGGGGTAAGGATTGGGTGAGCAGCGCAATCCCCGAGCTATGGCTTTTTGTTATGGGCGCGCTCTTCGTATTAGTGGTGACGGCAATGCGCGGAGGACTCGCGGGGCTGGTTGAGATTCCCTTCCGGATGGTGGATTCGCGGCGGCATAAAAAAGCCACGAGTGCCAATTCGGTTGTTGCCGCGGTGGAACAGACGGAGGCGTACAAAGCTTAATGAACGCGAGGCCCGGTGAAGGTGAGGAGGTCGCTATGGCGGAACCACTGCTTAAGGTAGAGGATCTGACGGTTAGTTTTGACGGTTTCAAAGCGCTCGATGGCATGAGCCTCCAATTGATGCCAGCTTCTGTGCGCGTTCTCATCGGGCCCAACGGCGCCGGCAAGTCCACGCTGTGCGACACCATCATCGGGCATGTGCGGTCTGTCTCCGGCAAGGTGGTCTTCAAGGGCAAGAACATCACCTCGCTGCCCGAGTATCAGATCGTGCGCAAAGGGATTTGCAGGAAATTCCAAACGCCCGGCGTTCTCGAGAGCCTGACCGTGGCTGAAAACCTGGCGCTTTCAGCGCGCCACCACCGGGAATGCTGGAGATCGTTCGGCAGGACCCTCAGCGGGGAGGGCCGCGCGCGCGTGGACGAGACGCTGGAGTTGATCGGTCTTGCGGAAAAGCGGAACCAGCTTGCCGGAGAATTGTCCCACGGGCAGAAGCAGTGGCTTGAGATTGGTATGGTGGTCGCCTCCGACGCCGATCTGCTCCTGCTGGATGAACCGGCGGCCGGCATGTCGCACGGCGAAGCGGCGCAAACCGCGGAGCTGATACGCCGCCTCTCGCAACGGCACAGCTTCCTGGTCATCGATCACGATATGACGTTTGTGGAGCAATTGGAGGCGCCGGTCAGCGTGATGCACATGGGGCGCCTGCTCAAGGAAGGAACGCTCGAGGAAGTCCGTAACGACCCGCAGGTGGCCGCTGTGTATCTGGGCCGCGTCAAGGAGGTTGCCAGTGCTTGCGCTTGAGGGAGTATGCGCGGGCTACGGCCAAAGCCGCGTTCTGGAAGCGATCAAGATTTCGGTGGCCGATGGGGAAGCCGTCACTCTGCTGGGACGCAATGGCGTGGGGAAGACGACGCTGCTGAGAACCATTGTCGGCTTGCACCCCGCCGAGCAGGGAATCGTCAAGCTGAACGATGAGGACATCACCGATTTCCCTGCCTACTCGCGCGCTCGCAAGGGAATCGGTTACGTTCCACAGGGCCGGGGCATTTTCCCCCATTTGACGGTGGAGGAGAATCTGCGGGTGGGCTTCGCCAGCCTGTCTGGCCGGGCCGGGAAAAACGAAACCATCCCCCCTTACGTGTACGAATTATTCCCTGTCCTTACCCGCATCGCCACGCGCAAGGGCGGAGTGCTAAGCGGCGGAGAACAGCAGCAATTGGCCCTTGCCAGGGCGTTGGTAGCGCAGCCCAAGCTGCTGATCCTCGATGAGCCGACAGAGGGCATTCAGCCTTCCATCGTGCAGCAGATCGAAGAAGCGTTGCGCGAGATTCGCACCCGGCTGAAAATTGCTATCCTTCTGGTGGAGCAGTATTTGGACTTCGCATGGTCGATCGCGGACCGGTTTTACGTCATGCGGAGCGGAAGAATCATCGATGAAGGCAATCCCCGCGAACGCGAGCCGGGAAGTGTTATTCATTGGCTCAACGTTTGAAGACGGCACATGCACTTGACACCCCGAGAAACGGAAAAGCTTCTGATTGCTGTCGCAGCCGACCTGGCGCGCAAACGGCGCGAGCGGGGACTGAAGTTGAATTACCCCGAAGCAGTTGCGCTCATCAGCGCCGAGATCCTGGAAAAAATTCGCGATGGCCGCGCGGTTTCGGAGTTGATGGATTTCGGAGCCACCATCCTAACCCGCCAAGACGTCATGGAAGGCGTGCCGGAGATGGTGAAGGAAGTGCAGATCGAAGGCACTTTTCCCGATGGCACCAAGCTGGTGACGGTTCACAACCCGATACGATAATCGTTTCGGAAATAATCGATTCGGAAGTTGATTGGTTCGGCTCCGATTGAGGTGATTTGTGATTCCTGGAGAGTATCAGTTGGCGGAAACTCCCATCGTGGCCAACGCCGGCCGCACAACCCGGGAGCTGGAAGTCGCCAATACCGCCGACCGGCCTATACAAGTGGGATCGCATTTTCATTTTTTCGAAGCAAACAAAGCGCTCCTCTTCGATCGCTCCCTGGCTTTCGGCATGCGCCTCAATGTGCCCGCCGGCACGGCGGTGCGTTTTGAGCCAGGAGACAGCAAGCGCGTTCCGCTGGTCGCCATTGGTGGGGAAGGCGCTGTTTTTGGATTGAACGGACTTACCAACGGCACCACCGGAACCGCGCAACGCGAAGCCGCTGTTGAGCGGGCCCGCGGCCAAGGCTTCCTGGGAGTGGACTCGTGACCCTCAATATTCCGCGCCGCCAATATGCGGACCTCTACGGCCCGACGGTGGGAGACCGTGTGCGGCTTGCGGATACGGATCTCTTCATAGAGATCGAGCGCGATCTGACCACCCCTGGGGACGAAGCGAAATTCGGCGGCGGCAAAGTGCTGCGTGACGGCATGGGGCAATCCGCGCGGGCAACCTCGGCGGAAGGAACACTGGACACCGTCATTACCAATGCCGTGGTGATCGATCATTGGGGCATTGTCAAAGCCGATATCGGCATTCGCGGCGGACGCATTGTCGCTCTGGGCAAAGCCGGGAACCCCGACATCATGAACGGCGTCACCCCCGGGATGGTGGTTGGCGCGGGCACGGAGGTGATTGCCGGGGAAGGCAAGATCGTCACCGCCGGCGGCGTCGATTCGCATGTCCATTTCATCTGTCCGCAACTGGTTTGG
>JASIJX010000213.1 GCA_030049955.1 Acidobacteriaceae bacterium | reverse complement strand
AGCTCGGGACCGTTTTTAAGTTGAACAGTGCGTTCGAGCGTGGCGCGAAATTCGTAACCCCGCTGAATCTTCTTCGCATCGACTGTCTGCGCCAGGGTGGCATCGGCAGAAACCATCTGCGCCGCCTCCTGCTCGGCCGACACTGCATTTCGAGATTGCGAATTCGCGGTTCCAGCCTGCGCAAGATGCGGGCCCAGTAGCGCAATGCAGGCGATCGCAAGGGACAAAGGAATCATGGCTTCATGTTTCATGAAGTTCTCCTCGCAAAAAAAATGAAAAAAGATTACGCCTCCGCGTTCTTTCACTCGAAGGCCATTCAACGTTCGTCTGTATAGATAGACGAATCATGCGCGCTCAAGATAGCCTCGCGATAAACGCTTAACGTGGATGCGGTTCAGATCGCGGGAAGAGCGGCGATGCGATGCATCTTTGCGGCGGAGAGTTCAGCGGGCCTGCCGCGTGCGCGCATGCAGCGCTTCGAGTGCATCGCAGGCCGTGCGCACGCCGTCTTCCTGCTGTAGTCGTGCGGCCGCACACTGCGCGTGTGCTGCGAAATCCGGATTGCCGAGCATGATCTTCAGCTCGCGTGCCACGCGCTCGGGCGTGTACGCCCGCCGCTCGATAGTGTGCGAAAGCTTCATGCGGCGCACGCGGCGCGCTGTATCCGGCTGGTCGTGCGAATACGGCATGATGACCATGGGCCGCCCGGCGCGCAGGCTCTGCGCTGTCGTTCCCACGCCGCCCTGGTGCACCAGCACGCTGGCGCGCGGAAACAGCGCAGAATAAGGCGCGTACTCCGCCACGCAAATTGACTCGGGCAGCTTCTGTTGGGGTTTGTTGCGCGGATCGCTGCCGATGAGCAGCACCGCGCGCCGGCCCACCAGCATTGCAGCCTTCGCTGAGATCTCATAGAACGACCCGGCCGCAAGCACCGCCGCCGAACCGAGCGTAAACACTACAGGCGGTTCGCCCGCGGCAAGAAACTGCTCCAGATGCGCAGGCAGCGCGCCATTGCCCGCGTCGGCATCATAAAAACAGAAGCCGCTGATGCAAACATTCGCCGGCCAATCCTTCTGTTCCACGCCCAGCATGCGCGAAAACAGTGCGAGCACCAGGTGCGGCGAGTGCTTGCCCTCGAAGATGGGGTTCAAGCCCGGCGGCAATCCCAGTTCGCGCCGCAACGCATAGATTGGCTCCGGCCACTCGCGCGTGACAAGCCGGGCAACGCTCTTCACCCCGCGGCCCATGCCGGGAATCACCTTATCGAGCTTCGCCAGCCGCGGATACGGCGGAAGCACCGGCGGGTCGTATGCAGAAAAAAAGGAGAACGGCGCCAGCACATAGCTCGCCCACGGGATTCCCGTGGCTTCGGCAACAATCGGCCCAGCATAATTCAACTCGCCCAGCAGCAGCAGATCGGCGCGCGCCGGCTTTGTCGCCGCATCCAGCAGGTCGTCGTAGGAGTGCCTCAACGAGGGAAACAGGAATTCGCGCAGCCCGCGCTCGGTCCCCTTCTTCACGTCGTAGATCATCTCAACGAGAAAGGTGTTGGTGGGGTCGATGTCGGGCCTGACAGCGTGGAACTCGAGTCCCAGCGGAGCAATCCTCGGCCGAAAGACCTCCGGCAAAGCCATCACCGGCACATGCCCGCGCCGCTTGAGTTCGAGCGCGATCGCGATTAGCGGATGAATGTCTCCCAGCGTGCCGATGTTCGACAAGACAATGCGCAACTACGGGCCCCCGGTCTCGCAAGATGGATTCGTCCCTTAGGTTACCTGATTGTCGAGTTCGTGAAGATTGCAGCAGTGTGAATGGACACGTTGATGTACCTGTCGAGTCAGGGTGTTATCCTTGCGGCGTTGAATACCCTTTTTGAGGAACATTCCATGGCTGGACCAAAGAAGCTCCGTCTCCTGCTTCGCGCCGCTGGCATTGCGGCCTGTGCCGCCGCATTCACCTGTATGCTGGTGCCGGCTGACGCGCAACCTGGGGTCCCTGCGAACGGGTCTTCGTCCGCAGGAGGAGCGCAGCCCTATCGCGTCATTGATCACTGGAAGATTGGCGGCGAGGGCGGATGGGATTACCTGACCGCAGATCCCGGCGCACATCGGCTCTACATCGCCCACGGCCCGCGCGTGGAAGTGCTCGACACCGCGACCGGCAAGCCGGTGGGCGCCATTACGGGTCTGCACGGCACGCACGGCGTGGCGCTCGACACCGCCGGCAAGTACGGCTATATCTCCGATGGCGGCGGCAACGCCGTCGTTGTCTTCGACCGCCGCACGCTCGCGACCGTCGCCACCATTCCGGCGGGAACCAATCCGGACGGCATCGTCTTTGAGCCGGCAACGCAGACGGTGTGGGCGTTCAACGGGCGCAGCCACAACGTAACGGTCATCGACGCCGCTACACAAAAAGCTGTGGACACCATCGCCCTGCCCGGCAAGCCCGAGTTCCCCGTCGCCGATGGCCGCGGACACGTCTTCGACAACATCGAGGACAAGAGCGAAGTGGTTCGCATCGAAGCGCGATCCAAGTCGATTAGCGCCGAGTGGCCCGCTGGTTGCGACTCGCCATCCGGCTTGGCGATCGACGCCGCTGGACATCGGCTCTTTACCGTCTGTGACGGTGAGAAGATGTCGGTGCTCGATTCCGAAAGCGGCGATGTGCTGGCCACGCCTGCCATCGGCGACGGTCCGGACGCCGCCCGTTGGAGCGCGAAGAATCATCTGGCGTTTGCCTCGAGTGGCGACGGCATTCTCGCTGTGGTCGATGCCGGCAAGCCTGGTTATCCCACGATCGAGAAGCTTGTCACGCAGCGCGGCGCGCGCACCATGGCCTACGATCCCGCGACAGATCGCATCTACACCGTGACGGCCGAATTCGGCCCACGGCCCGAGCCCACCGCGCAGAATCCGCGGCCACGGCCCTCGATTGTGCCCGGCAGCTTTACGGTGATCGTCATCGGCCGTTAGGAGCGCGGCTCGGCGCCACTCAGAACCGCAGCAGGTAGGAAAGCTTCATGTAGATTGTCTTTCCGTCGTTCATCATCGAGGAGCCGGTAGGTGGCAGGATGGGGTCGTTCGGGTTGCATTGGCCCGGGCTCTGCCAGGTGCACAGCGAGCGGTCGATATTGGCGAAGTTCCCGATATAGCCGAGATAGAGCGCAGTGCCCGGGTGAGGAATGTAGCTGAAAAGCGCGTCGGCAAAGAGCGTCTTCGAATTGGCCGCATCGGTGTACTGCGCGTCCGGCAGCGTGGAGATGTACTGGCCGATCAGGTTAAACGAAATCGTCGGGTTCATCTGATAATTCCAGCGGGAAACCAGCTCGTGATTGTCATAAACCACATCGCCGTTATCGATATTCGTGAAGTGCGTGTAGACGTAGCTGTTCTGCAAATCTAGAAAATGCGTCGGCTTCACCTCCACATTCACATTCGGTGAAGCGAGCGCGACAGGCCCGGGTCCTTGGTTGTCGGGCGGCGAATAGTTGATCACAGTGCCTTTGGTGAATCCGCCGCCCACGGCGAGAAACGGCACCGGCGAAGTGTAGAAATTCACATTGCCGCTTTGGCTGTGATACTCCACGTCTTCACTCAGCGCAGAGTAATCGATGGGCCGCAGCCGGTCCTGGCCCAGGTTCAGGCTCGCTGAAAGCGACGTCCGGTCTTTGAAGCTGAAGTAGTATGACGGGTCGAAATAGTAATCCAGCGGCACACCATTGTGATCCCAAATGCGCTCGGTATAAAACGATGGACCATCAGAGAGGATGACGCTGTGCCGCGGGCGAAATGTGTAGTTGAACCCGCCATTGGGCTCGCGCACATCTGGCCGTTGAAAATAGCCGGTATCGGTCACGTATCCGGCAGATGTGTCGGTGTACGCCGTCCAGAAGCCTTTGTGCAGGTCTGAATAGCTCACCTGGTCGTAATAGCCCTGCCCGCTGCAAGCAAGCAAAGTTGACTCGCACTCCTGCTCGCCGACTGTGCTGTTGCTCAGGTTTTTTGTCTCGGAAGTGACCGCCTGGCCGGTGAAGGTCCAGCGGTTTCGCAGGCGCGCGCGGTAGTCCACGCCGCCCACGCGATTGAAAGAGCCCAGGTACTCGCGATCGGCATAGATGAGGCCCACGTTCGAAAGCGATCCCACGTCACGGTTGAGCCGGCTTACGTAAATATGTGCGCGCGTGCCTAACAGCGGGCTATTTTGCGCGACCTCCTGGCCCGGGCCGCGGTCGTCCACACCCAACACGCCCATCGCCCATGGTCCCAGCTTCCCCGTAAGCCGCGCGCCCAGTTGCGGCGTGACGATGTTGTCCGTGTAATACAGGTTGTAAGGCGTCATGAAGTAACTGCTGTTCTCGATGAAGAACGGCCGCACCTCAGGAAAATACGGCGGAAAGCGCTGATTGGGCGTCGCCGGGTTGTTGATGCCCACCTGACTGAAGTCGGGGTTGAGCGTCGTATCGAGCACCAGGCTGTTGTTCAGGATGAACTTGGAATCGAGCCCCGTGTAGCCCTGCAGGTGAATGTCCTCAAAGTATGGATCGGTGGAGTTGTAGCTATTGAGCAGGCGCATGTTGCGCACCATGGTGTAGGGCTCAAGCTGCCGGTTCTGCCCGCGCGCAACGTCGCGGAATCCGTCCACTGCAATATCCTGTGTGAGCCTGCCGGCAATGTTGTGATTGCTGCGCGGCCAGTAGTCCTGCTCGTTCAGGTGCGAAATGCTGCGCTCCAGGATGACGCCCCAGGTGCGCATCTCGCCGGACGCAGCCTTTGCGAAGTAAAGGCTTGCGAACGGAATGCGCATGAGCACCGCGTAGCCCCACGGCGTGCGGCGGCCCCACGTATCCCACACAGTATCGAAGGAGAAATCGTAGCCCGTCTGCTCGGAGTAAAGCGCATCCGCCTGGATGCCGAGCGCATTACTTTCAAACACGAATGCCCGGCGCTGGTCGTGAAACGTGTCGAGCATTACTTGCACTGAATCGTCGTCGCTGAGTTGGTCGCGAGCCAGCAGGTGAGCGCGCACCAGGCGGGGATTGCTGTCGCGGCATAGAAATGCGACAAAGAGATACTCGTGCGTGTAGCCGAGAAATGCTACGGTCCGGTCCGCAGGCCGGTCGCCGTCCTCAGGGTAGCGCTCGATGAAGTTGGCGATGCGCAGCATCTTTGCTGCCGGCGGGCGGACGGGAGAAGCCAGAATGTCGGCCAGCGTGGGCGCGCTGTCGAGGCGCGGAATCACGATTGGCTCCGGCGGCGCAAGATATACGGCCGAGGCGCGCGAACGTGCGCGCGCATGCGGCGTCGGAACCGGACTACCGCCGGCCACGGCTGCTGCTTCCCCGGCGCGGCTGCCGGCAATGGCGCCGTTACAAGCAAAGCTGTGCGGCGGCAAAAAAGCCGCCAGGCACAGCAGGACTGCAATCCAGACAGGCTTGAAGTGAGAAGTCATCTTCCCGGAACCCCGGGTTCATGGTTTTTGTTTGAGGATCGAATGGACGCGGGCGTCGAACTGCTCTTTGCCTTCAGTTTATATCGTACCGCCCAGAACTTTCTGTCTATATATAGACGTCCTACCCACGCCAAGCGTTGCAGGAATGCAGTCTTGGTTTGGAAATGATTCCGGAATGGAACGGAATGCTGTGCAAGTCGTCAAGTACATTCGAAGAGGAAAGAAAAAGAGAGGGAAGACGAAAATCGAGCGTCGCCTTCCCCCGGTTGCAAACTTGATTCGGATCAGCTGCCACAACTGCAGCCAGCTTCACAGGCCGACCACGGATTGTTCCGGCGGCGGAATGGTTTCCTTCATATTCTTCAGTTCCTTCTTGTCCAGTTGGCTGGTGCTCATGGACCAGTACTGGATCGAGCGCAGAAGATGGCGCCCGCCGAGAACGTCGAACTTGAGAATGGTGCGATGATCGGCGGGATCGGCGTCCCCGGGGCCGATCATCCAGACGAAAGTGTGCGAAGTGCCTTCCAGAGCTACCGTGTTGTAGAGAGTGCCCACGTGAACGCGGTAATCACCCGCAGGGCACGTCTGGCCCCCAACGATGAAATCGAAGGGAATATGAACCGTGCTTCCAGGCCGGGCCGCCGCGGCAGTGGAGGGATGAAGAAGCAGCGCAGCAGCGGCAACCATTGCCGGCGCCAGGATCATGGAATGGAGATTGATCCGCATGGTGTGACCTCCTCTTGCTTGGAAGCCACACTAGCGATTTAGAAAAACTAAGTCGTCAAATCGCCGTCAAGAAGTCGTCAAACTTTCAGGAGCAGTTTTTTCTCGCTTCATATCAGCGGAGCGCAGGTTTTCGTTCAACCGGGCCAATTCGCTCCGCACTGCGCTTGCTTCGCCCTGCGCTTCGATCCTGTGCTCCGCGATGCGCAGTGCTCGCTCCAGCAGTTCCACGGCCTCGGCATGAGCGTGGCGTTCTTCGGCGTAGCGCGCCGCCGAGCGCAATGCGTTCACGCCCAGCCGCCAGTCGCCTGCCGCCTCGTAGTGCAATGCAATCTCGCGGGCCACATGCGCTTCACGGCCTGCAAACAGCTCGCCCAACCTCTCGGCGATGCGGATATGCCGGCGCGCGCGCTGCGTGGCAGATTGCCGCCGGTAGAGCGCTTCGCGATACAGCCCATGCGTAAATGCGAAAAACGCCGAGCGGCTTCCATCGGGCAGCTCATCGTGACCCGCGCACTGCACGAAGTGAATCGCCCGGGCAAGCTGCTCGCATGCTTCCTCCACGTCCGCGGCATCCTGTCCCAGTGCCGCGGCCACGGCCCACGCCGGGAACGCGATGCTCATCAGGCTGCCGGCCTCAAGCAGGTGCTGCTCTTCCGGGCTTAATCGCTCTATCTCGAGCTCCAACATCTGCGCCAGCTCATCGGGCACGCCCGCATCGCGCTCATCGAAGTCGCGCGCCAGTTCCCAGCCGGCTGCGCGCTTTACCAGCAGCCGTTGAGCGATGAGGTGATTAAGGATCGCCAGCGCAAACAGCGGATTGCCTTCGGCGCGCTCATGAACGAATGCCGCCAGTCGAGGCGGAACAGCATCCTGTTCAAGCTCGCGCGCCAGCAGCGTCAGCACGGCCGCGCGGCTCAACGGCGCCAGCACGATTTCCACACAGGCGCGCTGCAGCAGCAGATCCTGCCGCAACTGCCTGAGCTGCGCGCCCAGGCTGCGCGGCCTGTATGTGCCTGCGATCAGCAGCCGCGCCGGTGCGCGCCGGCGCGCCAATGCAGAGATAAGCTTGAGCGTGGCGCTGTCGGCCCATTGCAGATTTTCAAACACCAGCACCAAAGGCCGGGTCGCGGTCAGCTCTTCGAGCGCAGCACATAAATTGCCGGGCGACCTCTCGCGCACGGTTTCAATTTCCGGCTGACGGCCAGGCGGGGCCAGCGACGGCGTCAGCGATGGAACCAGCCACTCCGGCGCCATGCGCGAAAGAATCCGGCAGGCGGTCTCGCCATCAGGCGAAGCGCATAGTTGGCTCAACGCCTCCATCACCGGGTAAAACTCTTCCTTTTCAAAACCTGCGACGCACTGGCCGCGCGCGAGGGCCGCCTGCGCAGCCGCCTGCCGCTCGAATGCGTCAATGAGGGCCGTCTTTCCAATGCCAGCTTCGCCACTGAGGAAAATGACGCGGCGCTCACCCGCCGCTGCGCGCGGGAGCTCGCTCGCCAGCCGCGCCAGCTCCTCGTCGCGCCCCGGCAGCGCCGCGGACGCCGCGGACGCCTGCATTGAAGCGGCCGATGATGCGGTAACCGAAGCAGCCACCGAAGCAGGCTGCGCAGCCGCCTCCGTGACCTGGGCCACAAACGAGTAACCGCGCTTGGGCAGCGTTTGGATGTAGCGCGGCTGACCGGCGTCATCGCCCAGCACCTTGCGCAGTTCCAGCATGTAAGTGCGCAGCACCTGCGGCTGCACATAGGTTTCGGGCCACAGCGCGTCCAGCAGCTCATCATGCGTGATCAGCCGTCCGGGATGCTCCACCAGGTAGCGCAAAACGGCGAACGGTTTGGGCTGCAGCGCAATCTTCCCGCCCTCATGCCACAAACATTCGTTTACCGTATCGAGCGCGAAACAACCGAACTTCTTCACAGACCTTCGATCCTCCGCAGTGAAAGTGCATCCTCGCACACCGCCTGGAAGCAAGCGGCGTTCATCAGTCAGACACTGCGCAACCTAAGGGAAAGCTCGGGAGGGTATGGGAACCTGCCGGCGCCTGCCGTCCATGCCGGTCTGCCGGTCCGCCATTTCAAAAATGACGTTCCGCGCCGGCAGATGTCATCGATCGACCTTCTGGCAAGGATACGCCATGCTGGGTTCGGCTGTTTTTGCTTCATAGCCGTGCAGCCCGAGCCCCAGACACCAAAACCCGAAACTGGCCGGCCCCGGCTGAGAAGTCTCCCAGGCCGGGGCCGTTATTGCCCATGCGACATAATTCGTCGCCGGCTATCGTCATTCGGCAAAAGGACCTGTAAGCCGAATTCTGTCGTGTGCGGTCATTCCTCTAGGCGCCGCGTTACCGCGGACACTCATCAGCGACCTACCCGGAGGTTTCGGCCCTTGCATTAGAGCAGCCTTGCGGCATCGGGCCGATGCCGGGCGCGAGCTCTGCTCCGGGCTCGCGTCTCCCTCCCTATTTGGTCTTGCTCCGTGTGGGGTTTACCATGCCTCCGGCATTACTGTCGGAGCGGTGCGCTCTTACCGCACCTTTTCACCCTTACCACTGCCTGGTGCAACTCTTTGGACCAGCTCTTTGGACAAGTCCATTGAGAGCTCCAGATGATTGCAGCGGCGGTATGTTTTCTGTGGCACTGGCCGTCCACGGGCCTTCACGCCCGCGTCCCGGACGTTATCCGGCACACTACCCTCTGGAGTTCGGACTTTCCTCTCCCGGAAGCCCTTGCGGACCCCGGCAGCGACCGCCCGGTCCTCCTGCCAGCTTTTATTTTATCCCCCAATGAAGTTTCGAATCTCTCGCGCAGCTGCCCTAAAATGAATTTCTTGCACCTTGAGCTTATCTGCCACCATCCTTTTGGTTAAGCAAAAATCTCTCCGGTTTGCTGCAGAGCTTGTCCTGCTCGCCGGAATCTGCTCGGGAGACAATCGATGAAGATCGTCGCGATCATTGCACGCATTCTGCTCGGATTGGTGTTCCTGGTCTTCGGCCTGGATAAGTTCGTCCAGTTCATACCTCAGGGCCCCATGCCGGCCGGCGCCGCCGGCCAGTTCTTGGGCACACTCTTCTCAACTCACTACATATGGGCGGTCGGCGCATTTGAAGCTGTGGGCGGCTTTTTGCTGCTCATCAACCGCTACGTGCCTCTCGGACTGTGCCTTCTGGCGCCAGTTATCGTAAACATCCTTCTGGTGGGAACACTTTTGACGCACACGGCGCTGCCCTCCGGCATCATCGTCGCCATTCTCTGGATCATCGTCTACTCGCGAGTCCGCCCGGCGTTTCTCGGCCTCTATCAAATGCGAGTAGCAAGTTGAACGAGCTGGCTAAGCGGGCTGGCTACAATTGAATCAGGGTTGTGATCCAGTACCTCTATCTCGGCCGCACGGGTTACGGCGAGGCGCTGCGCCTCCAGGAAGAGCTGGTGGCGCTGCGCCAGCAGGGACGCATCGAAAACACTTTGCTGCTGCTCGAACATCCGCCCGTCCTCACGCTCGGCCGCAACGCAGACCGCTCCAATATACTCGCTTCAGACGATTTGCTGGCCGCGCGCGGCGTTACGCTGCACGAGATCAACCGCGGCGGAGACGTGACCTATCACGGCCCCGGCCAGCTCATCGGCTATCCCATCTTCGACCTGCGCAGCCTGCGCAATTCCAGCGGCGGCCGTCTGGGGCCGGTGGACTTCGTCCGCCTCATGGAAGAAGCTCTCATCCGGCTATGCGGCAATTACGGCGTGCGCGCCGGCCGCATCTGCGGCCTCACCGGCGTCTGGTCTCCTCTGGAGGGTGCTGCGCACGGCAGCCCCTCGGACAAGTTATGTGACAGAAAGGCCACTGACCCTCCGCAAGGCGAGCGCAAAATCGCCGCCATCGGCATTCACGTCTCGCGTGGCGTCACGTCGCACGGATTTGCCTTCAACGTCACCACCGATCTGCGCGAGTTTCTGCTCATCAACCCCTGCGGCATTACTGACAGGCCTGTAACCAGCCTCCAACGTGAACTGGAGCGTGAAGGGATGGACACGACTTCGCTGCCAGGCCTCGAAGCCGTCGCACACCAAGCCGCGCGGCAGTTCGGTCAGGTCTTCGGCGAGCAGGTCCTGGCCCTCGAAAGTCTGGGTGCGCTCCGCTCCATCGCAACCAATTCAATCCAAAAGCCTGCCGCACCGCAGGTGCCCGAGTTCCCAGCGGAGGACACGCCGCTGCAGGTGCCGCGCGAAGTGGAGCGGCTGCACAATCCGAAGGACCGCCCCTTGAACGCTTAGTTGAGCGCATAGTTGAACGTCTAGTCGCGCGGCGCGTGCCTGTGTTCGCCTCAGCAACTCAGCGATTTATAATCCGGCAGAAGCGATGTGGGCAAATGCTTGAAAGAGGGATGGATGCCAACTGACGTCGTCATGCCCCAGATGGGCGAGTCCATCTTCGAGGGCACCATCACCAAGTGGCTGAAGAAGACCGGCGAGCGCGTCGAAAAAGACGAGCCGCTGTTTGAAATCTCCACCGATAAAGTGGACGCAGAAATCCCCTCTCCGGTCGCGGGCGTCCTCACCGAGATCAGGATCCACGAAGGCGCGACCGTGACGGTGAATACGGTTGTCGCCGTGGTATCGGAAAGCGGCGAAGCGGCGCAGGCCCAGCCCGCGGCAAAGCCGCAACCAACTAAGTCCGAAGCATCACTGCAAGCTGCGCCTGCCGCAACGCAGCCATCCGGCGGCGCCGAAGTCGTGATGCCGCAGATGGGCGAATCCATCTTCGAGGGCACCATCGTCAAATGGCTCAAGAAAATCGGCGATCACGTAGAAAAAGACGAGCCGCTTTTTGAAATCTCCACCGACAAAGTGGACGCTGAGATTCCCGCGCCGGTGGCCGGCGTGCTCACCGCAATCCGCGTTCCCGAGGGCCAGACCGTCACAGTCAACACTGTAGTCGCGGTCATTGGCGGCGGAGCAGCCGG
>JASIJX010000212.1 GCA_030049955.1 Acidobacteriaceae bacterium | reverse complement strand
CACTGCTGTTGCCGGTAAGGCTGGTCGACGTCGCCACTACGGTGGGGCCGAAGCCGGTGGTGGTCGCATAGCCTATGGTGGAATCGATGTAGACAGTGCCGAAATCGGAGCCGGAGTACTGGTTGAAAATATTGGTCGCGCCGCAGGTGGGATCGCCGGAACCCGAACACTCAGCCGGCTTATTGGAGCCGCTCGTTCCAAACCCAGTCCAATTACCAGAATCCGTAACGCTGCCGCCAATGACCCCGGTATAGTACTGCCAGTTGGTCCCCACCTGCAGATTGTCGCTCCGGCTGACACGCAACAGATAATTGCCTGTTGCATAGTTATACGAGTTTGTAGTGCCATATGAGGGGCTGGCCATGGCGTAGATATAATCCTCCTGGTCGTCCACGGTCATATCTGTCGCACCATCTTTTTCGTATTGCACGAAATAGAAATTAGCAATGTTAGAACAATTATCATAATAAGTGTGCATTTCATAGTAAGGGTCGCCCGAGATATTACAATCGGAGGCGGGATAGTAGGTGAAGGTACAAGGGAAAGTGGCGCAGAATTCGCCCTCGCCTGCCTGCGGAGGCATGCCGTTGTTCGACAAGGAAGCGCAGTCGGACACATTGTCGTAGCACCAGGAACGCCCGCCATTGGTGGACATCATGAGACTCACGCCGTATTCAGAGTAATAGGCCGAGTCGTATTGCCGCATGACCGCCATGTAGAGGGTCCCGCTGATGGAGGTAATCCCGCGGCTATGCCACACCCACGGTTGGTCACCGGAGACATCGGTCCAATTGGTCTTGTTGTTGACAAAGTCGCTCATACAATTTTGAACGGTGGGGTTCGTCAAACTGGAGGGCGAATTCGAAGTGTCAATATCCATATAACTGAAAACAATACTGCCGTAACAGTAATTATTCCATGCGGTGCCGTCGTTGGTCGTCATATAGTCGACGTACACCCGCGTGGCCGGCTGGGTGCTGTCTGCATTGGGCAGAGAACCCCAGGCATGGAACCAAGTGTCTCCCTCAGAGGTTGAACCACCTGGCTGTAATATGGTTGGCGGCTCGGCCAAAGTCGCATAGGGGGTGTACGCAGCTTGCCCATACGCCAGGGTTGCACTCAGCAGGCAGAAGGAAACGCAAAGTCGTTTCATGGACTCTCCTCGCAGGTGTTGGATTTCACGTTGGCACGTACACTATCGCCGTATTTGCACGCCGCGCCGTCGGCGGCCCCGTGCTTTGCATCGTCAGACATCGGCAGCGTATGGGCGTGGGCCACGGTTGCGCCGAGCAGACAGACGGCGACTATCTTGCGGATGTCCTTCAGCGAGGGACCGCTCTCTTTACCGCTGAGACCGGTCTCCCAACAAATGCCCAAAATCATGCATCAAACGAATGATTCCTGTCAAGAGAAAAGTAATGCACTTATGCGCTTCTTATAGATGTAAGTGCGGCCTTCGGATTCTGGGCGCTTTCCGCGAGAATCGATCACAAAAAATTGTGATCATCCGCTCTGTTGTTAATGAATCGCATACTGAGCGGTCCAAGGTCCCGCCGCGCTCGGAATGGGCATTCCGACGTGAGCTAAATTGCCATTTGAAGTAAAACCGCGTGCACTTAGGGGTGGCGAGGACGGTTAGAAGCGACCTTAACTGAGGAACTACCATCTCCCCCTGACACGCTCGTCGAGAGACCGGTATTTTCTAGGATAGACGTGGGTGACTGGTATCTTCTTCGACGAAATCCTGACTTACTATGCGATGCCCGCCGAACACTGGCGCTGCCTTCGCACCAATAACCCCCTGGAACGGCTGATGCGGGAGATCCGGCGACGAACGCGTGTTGTGGGCGCCTTTCCCGGTGGAAAGAGCGCGCTGATGCCGGTGGCAGCAAGACTGCGGCATGTGGCAGCTACCAAGTGGGGGACAAAACGCTATCTGCAGATGAACCGGCTGGCCAAAGTCAGAGCCATTGCCTGAGCGGGCTATGCAAATGTGGAAGCACACAACGCGTCCCACATTCGCACAGCCCCGACGGCGGCGACGGCGTTAAGTCTAATGCCACACAAGAGACTCAACCAACAACCTTCATGATTCCAACGTTGCTGGAAAGTGCGAAAAAACTGGACGCTACCTGCCCAAAGAAACCTCGCGCCAATCCACAGCGTTGCGCAGCAGTAGCCAGCTCGCGCCAACCGGGGGGAAATCTCAGATGGTTTGACCTGAACCCGATTTTTGGGCGGCTCTTGCCGATGCAGACAAGCTAGTCTACCAGCTGATTTCCGTGTCGGGCACAAAACGCTTTACCGTTCGCCAAGGCGCTTCAGACGCGTTATAGTGTGCGCGCTCGTAAATCGGGCCGTACTTTCCTCGAGGATTCACGGAGATAACAGTGTTGCCTCTTATCTCCATGGTGTACCGGACCGTGCCCAAAGTTTCTGTGACTGTTCGTGAAGCAATGGGAAATGAAAGATCTATCACATCTCCCGGTTTCGCCGCGCCAATATTGACGTAGCGTCCTTCCCAACCCAACTGTCGCGGCTTTGCGTTCACTTTGCCGACTACAGCGATGGTTCCACTATCCATCCATTCCGGTACTCGAATCAGAACCTTGCTGAAAGGCCTTTTGATCTTGACGCTGACCCTGCCTTCGTAGGGAATGAAGCTATACACATCCGCCCCGGCGGACGCTCGATTGAGTAACAGATTCAGCCGGAGCTCATCACCGCTGCTTTGCAGGATGTTCTCCCAGACGTAGTAAATCGCTCGCGTGGAGTTTCCGGTGCAGCAATGCTGGATTCCCTGGTGTAAGGCCCATTCATTGCCAGAAGAATATCCGGCGAACCCACCCAAATTTCTCGTTGCCACTCCTTCGGCTGTCTCGTTGTACGCCACAGCCTTTTTCGGCATCGAGTCGGCCCCTGAGGAGATCCATTGCCCGTCTGTCAACTGGTTCTCGGCGAATTGATTGCGCACCCAGCGATCGACATCATCCCAATAGTCCCCGGCCCCGGCTTGCGTCAGTTTGACAGCGATGCCGATCATGTCCGCGACTTCGCAGCTTTCGCAGCTGGGATATTGCGGGGTGATCATTTCTGGGAAGAACCCCACCAAAGAACTGCCTTGCGTTTTCGCCCAGTCATAACTGGATTTACACCAATGAAGCAGTTCGCTGTCATTGACTGCGGTGGCATACTCGATTATGCCCAGGATGACGATCGTGTGGGCGTGAAAATGGCCACCTAGAGTCTGGCTCTTTATCTCCTCGATCGTCGGAGTGCCGCCGTGAGCACGGGAATAGTCGATAAGTGACGCTGCATAGGCCTTTTCAAAGGCTGAGAAGCGAAAACGACCCTTCTCGTCAAACGCATCTGAACGAAATCTTATGAAGTTGACCAGTTGTCCAGCTAATCTTCGCGCAGGCTCATAACCCGTCAGCCGATAATACTGAGCCAAACCCTGGATCACTCTTCCATTTCCGCCATCAAGTGCCAGGTAACCGATCGGCATCTCAAGTTCGCCGGCCGACCATCCTAACACGAACTTCTTATTGGGCTCGTATCCGCCAGCCGGGAAGAAAGCGTAATCGCCTTGATCGGAGATCAGCTTGGACATACTCTGAATCATTTGCTCGATGGTCTGCTTCCACATCGGATTCCCATCGCGAGTGTGGTAGATCATCATCGCAGCCATCGCTCGCGGCCACAGATTCGGAGTGGTGACTTGACTCACGGACTTATCGCGAACGTCCGCTGTCGTCTCGTCGGCTCTCCATACGGG
>JASIJX010000211.1 GCA_030049955.1 Acidobacteriaceae bacterium | reverse complement strand
AGAGAGCATTCACGTCGCGGTAACTCACCGCGCTCTGCGCATAGCTGAAAGTACCGCGTTCGCGCATCTCGCGCGCGGCAGCAAGAAAACCGGTGAGTGCGGCGCGCGCCAGGGCGCTGCCCACGCTAACCCGTCGCACGCCGAGCGCGGCGAGATCAGCAACCGTCAATGACGGGCCGGCGAGGACGTTCACCGGGCGATCGACTGCGCGGACTACGGCCGCGATGTCGTCGAGGCGTGTGAGCCCCGGAGCGTAAAGCACGTCGGCGCCAGCCTTCTGGTAAGCGCGCAGCCGGAGGATAGTGTCATCGAGATCGGGCCGTCCATGAAGGAAGTTCTCGCAGCGAGCGGTCAGCGTAAATGGAAAATTCAGCGCATGCGCGGCCTCGGCTGCCGCGTGGATGCGATCGACCGCCAGGTTGATTTCGTAGATGGGCGCATCTGCGCGGCCGGTGGCATCCTCAATGGAACCGCCCACGATGCCTGCGGCGGCAGCCAGCCGAATGGTCTGCACCACTTCTTCGGGTGCATCGCTGTAGCCGTTCTCGAGATCGGCGCTGACAGGCAGATCGACGGCTGCGGCAATCACGGCGACGTGACGAATCATGGCATCGCGGCCGAGAGCCCCGTCGCGGACGCCCGCGGCATAGGCCGCACCGGCACTGGTTGTGGCGAGCGCCTCAAACCCCATTTGCGCCAGCAGCCGGGATGTACCGGCATCCCACGGGTTGGGGATGACAAAAGCAGTGTCGCGCTCGTGCAGGGCACGAAAGTAGTGAGCTTTTTCTGGCTGAGTACGCATCATGGCTTGCTCCGGAGTCGAAGGTTTATTGCAGCAGCATTCGCGGAAGCTGGAATGTCGCGTCAAGCGCCTCCGCAAAATCAGGCTCTTCGCGCAGAATAAGCGGTTTCTCTCTCGCTGTGCGGAAATTTTGCTGAGAGAATCCCGGCAAATTACTCAGGCGAATGGAAAAGTTACTTTCCGCAAGTGACCGGGACGCTTTGCCAGCTTGCCATAGAGCTTAGGTTTGACTGACTAAAAAATCCCTTTCGCGTGCGCTGCCTGATTCCTAATTATTGAGAAACTGTCGCCCCAGCACAGGCTTCTCCTGACGAGAGTAAGCAAGAAAAAGGCGCAGCCCGCATTGCGCTGCGCCCGAAGTAGTCTGGAACCTATTTGTGTTGCTTACGACCTGCCGGCATCTACCCATGCTTCTGCCGATAGATCGTCCGGCTCGTTTTGTTCTGTTGTCGGTTGATCTGCGCCCGTTCCTGGTTGGTGAGCTTGCCGCCGTTACCGGCGCGGTCGGCGCGAATCTGCTGGTTAATCCCCTGCTCGCGGTTTTCGTCCCGGGCCGCCTGGCCTGCGTTCATCTTTCCGTTGCGCAGCCCGTTGGCAATGCGGTCTTGCTGGTTCTCGCGGCGCTGGCCGATCTCGCCGTTGCCATAGTGCGCCACGTTGCCGTTATGCTTGTCGTTGTAAATTGACTTGCTGATCCCGTTCTGCTGCGCGTTGATGTGCGCGCGTTCCTGCGAGGTCAGGTGCCCATCGTCACCAGCACGATCGTCTTTGATCTCGCGGTTCACATTCGCTTCGCGCGATTCCAGATTCTTCGTTTCGCCTGCTGTCAGTTGGCCGCTGTCGATGCCGTTGGCGATCCGGTCCTGCTGATTATCTTTGCGCTGCGCGATCGAGGGGTCCGGCTGGTTGGGCTGAGTTTGAGGCTGGCTCTGTTGAGCAAAGGCCGCTCCCGAGGTGATCAGGATGGCCGCCGCGAGTGCAAGAACTGTCCGCGTCATGGAATCTTCCTCCAGGGCCATCGGGCTTTTCACTCCCGGCCCACGCTCACTCATGACACCTGCTGCAAAACGGAGTTGCGCGAAACGATCATATTTCCGCGTTGATCATATGTCGCAGGTAACTCGATAACTTTTCTGCACAATCGTTCGCCGGCGCGCGCAACTTATCAGCAGCTTGCGGTTTCTATGGCGGGTCGAAGTCTCGCCTCATCGAAGTCGTCTGCGCAACTCCAGTACTCGCACCACCTTTTTCCTGCCAGCTTCATCCAGCAACCCCCGTCGCCTTTTGCCGTAGAATTTAACTATGACCGACCGCATGTCGCTTCCGCTTGCGCAGGCTGACCCTGAAGTTGCCGCCGCCATTGACCACGAAACTCTCCGCCAGCACGAGGGGCTGGAGATGATCGCCAGCGAGAATTTCGTCTCCGAGGCGGTGCTCGAGGCGGCTGGCTCGGTGTTTACCAACAAATATGCTGAGGGCTACCCGGGCAAGCGCTATTACGGCGGCTGCGAGTATGCCGACATTGTCGAAAACCTTGCCCGCGAGCGGTCGCGCCAGCTTTTTGGCGGCGAGCACATCAACGTGCAGCCTCACTCGGGCTCGCAGGCCAATGCTTCGGCCTACGCGGCTGTGCTGCAGCCCGGCGATACCATCCTCGGTCTCGACCTTTCGCACGGCGGCCACCTGACCCACGGCCACCGGCTCAGCTTCAGCGGCAAGCTTTACCGGACGACCTTCTATCACGTCCGCAAAGACACCGAAACCATCGATTACGACGAGATGGAAGCTGTCGCTCTGCAGGAGAAGCCCAAGCTCATCATCGGCGGCGCCAGCGCCTATCCGCGGCTGTGGGACTTTGCCCGCATGCGCCAGATCGCCGACAAGGTCGGCGCAATTTATCTCTTCGACATGGCGCACGTCGCCGGTTTGGTCGCGGGCGGCGTGCACCCATCGCCGGTGCCGCACACGCACATTACCACCACTACCACTCATAAGACGCTGCGCGGCCCGCGCGCCGGCCTGATCATCTGCAACAAGGATCTCGCGCAGGCTGTCGATAAGTCTGTCTTCCCCGGCGAGCAGGGCGGGCCGCTCGTGCATATCGTCGCCGCCAAGGCGGTAGCGCTCGGCGAAGCGCTGCGGCCAGAGTTCCGCGCTTACGCGGCGCAGATCATCGCGAATGCCAAAGCGCTCGCAGAAGGATTGCAGGCTGTAGGCTTCCGGCTGGTATCGGGTGGAACAGATAATCACCTGATGCTGGTGGATGTCTTCCAGAAAGGCATCCTCGGCAACGAGGCAGAAGCGGCGCTGGGCAAGGCCGGCATCACCGTAAATAAGAACTCGATTCCCTGGGATACCAACCCGCCGCTCAAGCCTTCGGGCATTCGCGTTGGCACGCCGGCCTTGACCACGCGCGGCATGAAGGAACCGGAGATGCGGCAGATCGCCAAGTGGATCACCAAGGCGCTCGAGGTGCGCAACGACGATGCGGCTCTTGAGCGTATTCGCGGCGAAGTGGCCGAGCTGGCCAACCAGTTCCCGCTCTACGCGTGGAGGCGTACGCCAGCCGAGGTACACGCGTAGTTTTGCCGATAAGTGCAGCGGTCGAGAGGACGGGCCGAGGCTCGTCCTTTCTTATTCAATTTGTTCGGCGCGGTTGGCGACTCGAGCAGTAACATTTCTCTTGTGAAAGCCACAAGACACCCTTCCCCATTCAATCTGACCCAACCTCGAAATTTTCTTCGCAAACTTTGCCGCGAATTAAGGTTGATTTTGATAGCTTGAAATTTTCAGCGTGAATCGAAAGCATTCTGTCGCAACTGGGAAAATACCTGTTTTCATACAGTTATAAATCATTGTCTTTGTTTTCATACACTTGTAGGCATTGGTTCGCTAAGTCGATTGTTTCTCACACTTAGTAAAAAAATGCATTTTTTCAACCTTCAGAGTTCAAAGACTCAGTCGTTTTTCTGGGAGCTTGATTACGGACTGAAGCCCGCAATGTTCGCAGGCTAAAAGCCGTGCCGTTCAAAACTGCCAATCCCGCACGTCAGCGCAACTCGATACTTATCGCGGGGTTTGATCGTGGCGATGTAAGATGACCTGTCCGGCGAGATGCCGCCAGTGATCGTTAATAAGTGCGAAGTCGATCGATGGCGGACGTTGCGGGAGCCGGAAAGGCGAAACCCAAAAGGAGGGAACGATGCGTATTGCGCAGGCAGCATTGATGGCAGTAGCACTTGCCGCAGCACCGCTCGCAGTACCGGTCTTTGCTCAACACGGAGATCAGCATGGGGCGCCGCACGGCGCGCCGCCGGCTCGCGGCCCGGCGCCGTATCATGGCACTCCCCAACACTATGAGAACGGGCACAACTTTGCGGATCATCCGGGACATCCCAGCGCGCCGCACGTCGATGGCAAAGTGTGGGTAGGCCATGACACCGGCCGAAACGATCCGCACTATCATCTCGATCATCCTTGGGAGCACGGCCACTTTACCGGCGGATTTGGGCCCGGGCATGTGTGGCATCTGGCCGGCGGAGGACCAGGACGCTTCTGGTTCAATGGCTGGTATTGGAACGTGGCGCCATTCGATGTGGCTTACACCGACGGCTGGCTGTGGGACTCAGACCCCATCATTATTTATGAAGATCCCGACCACCCCGGATGGTACTTGGCCTACAACGAGCGGCTGGGCACTTATGTGCACGTAATGTATCTGGGATAACCGGCCAACAGAAAGTATCGGGGCGGGAGAGCATGAGCTCTTCCCGCCCTAGCTGTTTCGGCACAAATCAGCGCAACTTTCTCTACGTGCGGGGCCGATCGTCGCACGGTTCGGCAAGTGGCCGGGCAAGTCGCCGGTAACCGGGATGGACGCCGTGCGTCAGTCCTTGCTGGTCGGCAACACGCTCAAGAAATTCACCGAGCCGATTTTGCTCTTCCTCGCTGAGCGCGGCCAGCAGACTCCGCTGATGCTTGCAGGAAACTTCAGCGATCTGCCGCATTGCCGCTCTTCCTGCTTCGGATAAATACACGGCATGGCGCCGGCGGTCGTGGCGGGCAGTTCGATCGCGCTCTTTGGCGGCTTTGCTACTTCATGGAATATGATCGCCTCAGCCTGCGTTCTATGGGCAATGGCCGGCGCAGCCATTGCGCAAAATCCCGTCCTTACCCAGGCGCTCTATTACTTGCAGTTTGCCTTTGGCGGCCCGGGCTTCTCTGTCCCAATGGGATTGCTTATAGCCGGGATCTCCGTGTCGGCGCTCTTTGCCAAAATACTTCCCGATGGATCGCTGTCTTCGGCATTCTGCTGGCTATCTGCTGCGCGATAAGCTGGTTTACGCTCCTTACCCGCTCTACTCTGCTTCTGATTCCGCTGGTTCGTTTCCCGGGGTTTCTCTGGCTCATGTTATGCGGCTTTAGCTTGTCGCGCTCGAGAGCGGCGCGCGGCGCTTTGCCCGCGGTTGAGAAGCTAACCGTGTGAACTAAGGAGGAGTGGGCGGGTATTACCGGATAAGTTGCGCCGCCGGACGCTTAGAGAACTATTAATATGCAAGATAGGCCTTTATGTTGTATGCTTCCGATATGACGATTGACTCGATTCTAGCTCAAATAGATTCTGAGATCGCACGGCTCACGCAGGCACGCGCGCTGCTGAGCAGCGCCGGTAAGGTTCCAGCGCACGTGAAGAACACCTCCCCGTCCAAGCCCGCAGGTCGCCGCCGCAAGCGCGTACTGAGCGCCGAGGCCCGCAAGCGGATTGCCGATGCGCAGCGCAAGCGTTGGGCAGCGCAGAAGGCAAAAGGCGCCAAGAGCTCCAAGTAGTAAGTACCCCGGGAAACAGTTTGTGAGTTAGATCGCGCGGCGCAGCGATGCAGCGCGGTCGGCATTCGTGCGCCTTCCAGTTAGTCGCTGAATGACTCGGCACACGTTGCCGAGCGTTGGCGACGAACGATTTCGCTCTTACTGACCGACTCCCGTCATTACCAACATGCGGGGCTCGGTCATTTCTTCGATAGCCCAGCGCAGCCCTTCGCGGCCCAGGCCGGAGTCTTTAACGCCACCGTAGGGCATGGGGTCCACGCGCCAGTTAGGCGTATCGCCTACGATGAGTGCGCCAACTTCAAGCTCGCGGTATGCGGTCATGATTCGGCCGGAATCGCGGGTCAGCAGCCCCGCCTGCAGGCCGTACTTTGAGTGGTTTACTTCCGCCAGCGCCTGCTCAAAGTCATCGTACGGCTCGATCAAAAGCACGGGTCCGAAGATCTCTTCATCGCGCACTTTCATCCCTGATTTAGTCCCGGTAAGAATGGTGGGCGTGATCACGGATCCGCTCCGCTCACCGCCAGCGACCAGCTTGGCGCCACCATCGATCGCTTCCTTGATCCACCCCTCCACGCGCTCGGCATCGCTCTGGCAGATGAGCGGCCCAACTTCAGTGTCTTCATCTGTGGCGCAGCCTGCGGGCAGCTTCGCGGCGCAGTCCACAATTTTCCACAGGAAGGTCTGGAAAACAGCGCGATCCACGAACACCCGTTGCACGCTCACGCACGACTGGCCGGCATGGCCAAAGGCAGCATTCGTGGTTCGTGCAGCGGCTTCGTCGAGTGAAGGCCAGTCGGCGTGAACAATGAGCGCGGCGTTTCCGCCTAACTCGAGCAGTACGCGCTTGCGGCCGGAATGCGCTTTCAGTTCCCAACCGACTCTGGCCGAGCCGGTGAAGCTGACAAGCTTGATGCGATCTTCCTTTTCGGCCAGCCATGCGGTATCTGCGTTCGAAAGCGTGAGGATGGCGAGCGCATCTTCCGGCCAGCCAGCCTTGAGAATCAGCTCGCCCAACGCTAGCGCGGTAAACGGCGTTTGTGGCGCTGGTTTGAGGATGATCGGGCAGCCGGCTGCAATAGCCGGAGCAACCTTGTGCGCCACAAGATTCAGCGGAAAGTTGAATGGCGTGATCGCGAGAACGGGACCAACCGGAAAGCGCTGCACAACGCCCCAGCGGCCCTCGTTGCCCTGCGTCACATCGAGCGGAATGTTCTCGCCACCCAGCCGCGCCGCTTCTTCAGCAGCGGTCTTAAAGGTCATCACCGCGCGATCGACCTCAATCCGCGCCAGCCGCAGCGGCTTGCCCGCCTCTGCCACGATGAGCTGCACGAAGCGCTCCTTCTGCGCGATCAGAGAGGCGGTCACATTCTCGAGGATTTCGCGCCGTTTCCAGCGCGGCAGCGCGCGTGTGCGCCGCAGGCTGGAAACGGCGTGATTCACAGCCTGGCGTGCGTCGGCGCGCGTAGCAACGGTAACGCGGCCCACAAGCCCCTGGTCCCATGGCGAACGCACCTCGAACGATTCGCCGTCTGTCCACTCTTTGCCGCACAATAGAAATCCGGTTTGCGCTCCCGGCCGCATCTTCATGGCGTAGCTGCTCCCTGGGACGATCTTTTCTTTATGGTACAAGCGGGATAGCACAGGCCGCAGCACACTTCCCGAGAGACTTCGATAGAATCGATCTGCCTCAGGGGTGCCAATATGATGAACAACGGCGGTAGCCGTAAGCTTCCTTTCGACGCGGGCGAGGCAGTTGCGCACCTGCGCGCGAGCGACGCTAAGCTGGCAACGCTCATCGACTGCGTCGGCAAATTCGCGTTGCGGCTCGACCGGTGGCCTTCGCCCTTCGAGTCGCTGCTTGAGTCGATCCTCTACCAGCAACTGCACGGCAAGGCAGCGGCAACGATCCACCGGCGCGTGCGCGAAATCTATTCGGGCGATCCCTCGCCGCAGGCCCTGCTCGATACACCCGAGGAGCGCCTGCGCGCGGCCGGTGTCTCCGGAAACAAGATCAAGGCGCTGCGCGACCTGGCCGCGAAAACTCTCGACGGCACTGTGCCCTCGCATCGGGCCATCGTGAAGATGTCCGACGCAGACATTGTCGAACGTCTCACCGAGGTCCGCGGCATCGGCTCATGGACGGTCGAGATGCTGCTGATCTTCCGCATGGGCCGTCCCAACGTGCTGCCGGTAACTGATTATGGCATCCGCAAGGGATACGCGCTTACATTTCTCAAGCTGCCGAAGAACCGCGCTATTGAAGCGGCCGACCTGCCTAAGCCCGACGTGGTCTTCAAGCGCGGCGAGCGCTGGGCGCCGTTTCGCAGCGTGGCAAGCTGGTACCTGTGGCGCGCCTGTGACCTTGCGCGCGGCACGCCTCCGAACGGACGAGCCTGAGGCGGCGCAATTACCTGGGCCGCAGAACCGCCATAAAGCCCACCGCCGTAAAATAGAAAAATGCGGACGGCTCTCCGCTGCGAAATGGCGTAGCTGCCACCAGGATTTGCATGGCCACTGCAGGCAAACGCTTCCTTTGCATTCACGGCCATTTTTACCAGCCACCCCGCGAGAACCCATGGCTGGAGACGGTGGAGACTCAGGACTCCGCTGCGCCCTTCCATGACTGGAACGAGCGCATCTGCGCGGAGTGCTACGCGCCCAATGGTGCTGCACGCATCCTCAACAGCAGAAAGAAGATTGCGCGCATCGCCAACAACTATGCGCGCATCAGCTTCGATTTCGGGCCCACGCTGCTGAGCTGGCTCAAGGAAAACGCGCCGCGAACCTATCGCATGATCCAGGAGGGCGAACGGCAGAGCCGGAAAAACTTCGGCGGGCACAGCTCGGCCATGGCGCAGGTTTACAACCATATCATCATGCCACTGGCCAGCCGGCGCGATCGCATCACGCAGATCCGCTGGGGTATTGCCGATTACGAAAAACACTACGGCATAAAGCCCGAAGGCATGTGGCTGGCCGAGACCGCCGTGGATAACGAGACGCTGGAGCTGCTTGCCGCGCATGGCATCAAGTTCACGGTGCTGGCCCCGCACCAATGCAGGCGCGTGCGGCCGCTCAACGCCGAGGCTGAATGGGACGACACGCCTGATTCGAATGTCGACAC
>JASIJX010000210.1 GCA_030049955.1 Acidobacteriaceae bacterium | reverse complement strand
CCGTAGCGCAGAATCGGATTCAGGTAGGTGAAGATGACCAGGCCGGCATTTGGCCGGGCGACGCGCAGGTCGGCAGCGAGGGCCAGCACATCGCGCAGCCGCGTACCGCGCGCCAGAGCGCGCTCGCTTGCGCGTTGGATGATTGGCCCGTCGGCCAGTGGGTCGCTGAACGGCACGCCCAGCTCGATCACATCCGCGCCGGCGTCGATGGCCGCAAGCGCAATGGCGCGCGTCCCTTCGAGCGACGGATCGCCGGCGGTGAGATAAACCACGAGGCCCGGTTTGTGATCGAAACGGATTGGCATCGAAATGCGCTCAACAACAGAAATGCATGAAGAATAGTAGATCGATTCCAGTTTTGTATCAGGGCACGGCAAATGCCGTAAAGCCCATCGGCTGCGGCGACCAGCCCATGGCCTTTAAGACGTGCTATGCCTCGCTCTTTGGGACCGTGCACCAGCGATCTTCCAGCTCGCTCACGCGCCCTCCGAGGGCGATGGGGGATGTTTCCCGGCAGCGGCGTCCGCCGGGCGCGGAGCGCATGGGACCGCCCCAAAAATTTGGCGAGCTCTTGATGGAAAGGTCAATGGTCGCCAGAATCAGGCGCATGTTTTCATCCTTTTCATACGAGAGGATGGCGTTGGGCGCGGCGCAGGTCGGATCGGGGTGTTCCTGGCCTGCCTGGTTGCCGCCGGAATCCCACACGCCTGCCGGATTACTACCGCTGCTGACGGCCAGGCACATACAGTTGTCGGCCGCCCGCGAATGCATAAGCTCCATGTAATAGCCCTCATTCGGCAGCAGGGCCAGCTCCGCTCCCTGGAGAGCCAGCAGGCGCGCGGTATTCGAAAACCAACTGTCGTAACAGGTGATCATCGCTATTCTGCCGAAGTCAGTGTCAAACACCGGGAACTGCTCGCCGGACGTCACCCCGTCGTCCAGTTCTGTATCGAACAGCATCACTTTGTCATATGTCCCCACTAATTTCCCCTGGCGGTCGAAAAGCGGGGCCGTGTTATAAACCAGATCGTCGCGCCGGGTATACGTGGTGCCGCTCACGTACATCTTCCACTGCCGCGCCTTGGAGGACAACAACTGCCATGACGGCCCGCCGGCAAGCTCGGCTTGGTGGGGACCGGCTTGATTGAAAATTTCCGGCAGCAGGGCCACGTCCGCCCCGCGCGAGCCCGCCGCGTCCAGCCACGACTGCCAGTGCTTGAAGTCGCCGTGTCCCCAACTCACTGCCACCTTCACCGGCCGCGATGGGACAGGCTTATCCTCTTCGAGCAAAACCTGATCCCACCAGACTTGGCCGTGCGCGCTGTAGCGGAAATAAAGCCGCACTTCCGTATCCATCTCCTGGGGCGGTCCGGGGAAACGCGCCTCTCCGATTACCCACTCCCCATCTTTGCGATAGTTGAAGATGCCGTTGTTGTAAAGCATGGTATCGGGGACGGAAAAGACCCCATGGACCAGGTGGCGATTGACGTTTTCGAATCCCGAGAAGCGGAACCTGACCTGCATCCGGTACCATTTGCCGGGCGTCATGCGCACCGGAATCCGTAGGTAGCCGTAACACTCCTTCCTCCCATTGCCTTCAGCGAGCAGTTGGTATTTGCCGCCCAGGCCTTCGGCCACCAGCTTAAAAGAGGGCTGCAATGCCGGATTCCCCGCAAAGCCGGACCATCCCTCCGGCAGCGCTCCGGCTACTCCCTCCATGGGATCGCCGTGCACAACCAGATTTTTCCCTCCGGCTGGCCCGGGGAATGCTCCCGGCGAAAAAACTCCCCAATTTCCCTTAGCGTTGCCAATGCTCACGGCGCTCACGGCCCCCGCCTTCAGAAATTCCCGGCGGTCAATGATTCCCATGAAATCCCCCAATAAAGCAGCGCGATTCGCAGCTGTCCTTCTTCGAACGGCCAAACCAAGCTAAGAATTTGTTCCTCAGCACCTTAGCGAACGCGTCGCGGCTTTTCGAAACGACCGTTCTCCAAGGCGATCATGAACCGGGATTTACCTTTCGGTTTCCCTCTTCGGGACGACTACAGTTTCAGTTCGCGCGCCAGGATTCCCATGTCCTTGTCGCCGCGGCCTGAGAGGTTCACCACCAGTATTTCACGCGGATCCATGGAGGGCGCGATGCGCAGCGCCTCGGCGACTGCGTGCGCGCTCTCGAGCGCCGGTAAAATTCCTTCTGTCCGCGCCAGTTTTTGGACGGCATCGAGCGCGGCGGCATCGTCCTGCGACACGTACTCGGCCCGGCCGGAATCGTGCAGTGCCGCGTGCTCCGGCCCGATGGAGGCATAATCCAATCCCGCGGAAACTGAGTGCGTCAGCGCGATCTGGCCGTCCTCGTCCTGCAGCACGTAAGAGTATGTGCCCTGCAGCACGCCGGGCGCGCCGCCCTGGAACCGCGCCGCGTGCTCACCCAGTGCAGAACCGCGCCCGCCGGCTTCAACGCCAATCAGCCGCACCTGGCGGTCGCCAATAAACTCGTAGAACGCGCCGATGGCATTCGAGCCGCCGCCTACGCAGGCGACGACGACGCTGGGAAGACGGCCTTCCTTCTCGAGGATCTGTTGCTTCATCTCTTTCGAGATCACGCGCTGAAAATCGCGCACCATGGTGGGATAAGGATGCGCGCCCAGCGCCGAGCCCAGCAGATAGTAGGTATTGCGCACGTTGGTGACCCAGTCGCGCATCGCCTCGCTAATCGCGTCCTTAAGCGTGCGCGAGCCGGAGCTTACGCTGCGCACTTCGGCGCCGAGCAGGCGCATGCGCTTGACGTTCAGATCCTGGCGCTCCATGTCCACTTCGCCCATGTAGACGACGCAGTCGAGGCCAAGCAACGCGCAGACGGTGGCGGTGGCGACGCCGTGCTGGCCGGCGCCGGTTTCGGCGATAATGCGCCGTTTGCCCATGCGCCGGGCGAGCAGCGCCTGGCCCAGCGAATTGTTGATCTTGTGCGCGCCCGTGTGCAGGAGGTCTTCACGCTTGAAGTAGATCTTGGCCCCGCCGAATTGCTCGGTGAGCCGCTTGGCAAAATAGAGCGGCGTCGGCCGGCCGGCGAAGTCGGTGAGCAGCGCGTTCAGCTCGGCCTGGAAGGCGGCATCGGCTTTGGCGGCTTCGTACTCGTGCTCCAGTTCGAGGAGCGCAGCCATCAGCGTCTCCGGCACGTAGCGGCCGCCGTAGACGCCGAACCGCCCGGCACGTGGCTCGGAAGGATTTGCCGGAAGGATGATGGATGCCATAGCGAACTCCTGCCCGGTAATGGGGGACTTTCTCCAGTTTACTAGAGCGCCAAATCAAGGAAAGAGCGCCCGTAGCCGGGCTCGGACATCGTCGCGGAAGAGCACTTCAACTCCAGTAATGCGTCCGGACGCTACATCGAGCACGATTTGCCCATTCTGCGGCTCAAGATCGAGACAGTGGATATTGGTATGGGGTTCGGCGGATCGGTCAACACACGTGTAGAAAGTTGCGCAGAAATCGTCTTCACAATCGCATCGCCGTGCGATTCTCAACTCGGGAAGCTGAGCGGCCAATTCTGGTTCCTTAGAGGCCAGCAAGAGTCCTTCGAGTTCCTGCGCGAACTCCGGAAATGCTTCTGCGAGTCGGGGCGAAGGCATAGGAGGCGCTCCGGACCATTCTACCGGGGTGAAGTTGTCTTTTACGGGCAATGCCCCCATTGCAGTGGATCCCTCAGTGCGAAAAAGAACCTGCAGATCCTTCGGCTTCGCCTCAGGATGACAGCTGTTTTCGCGTGGCGAATTGGAGACAGAGCATCAGCTTTTCTTCCGGCTCAGATCGCACAGCATGTCGGAGTGGATATTCAAGCCGATGTTGGTCATGTTGTAGAAGTGCTCGCTGGCCACAAGCCACACAATCTCGCAAATCTGGCGCTCGGAGTAGTGCTGGCGCAGGCGCTCGAAGGTGGCCGGGTTCACGCTCTTGTCGCGGGTCAGCTCGGTCACGTAATCGAGCGCGGCGCGGTCGGCATCGGTGAACATCGGATTGGTCGCGTACTCCTCCATCGCGTCGAACTTGGCGGGGTTCAGCTTCGACTTGATGGCGAACCAGCGTCCGATGTCGATGCAG
>JASIJX010000209.1 GCA_030049955.1 Acidobacteriaceae bacterium | reverse complement strand
GCGGATCGCCGACGGTGTAAACCGGGTGACCGAAGCCGATGATCACCTCGCGATTCTCCAATCGCCGCAAAATATCGGCCGCTGCTTCGTCTGCGGTTTTGTAGCGCAGTTGAATTTCGAGTGCTACTTCGTTTGCGCCGCCATGCTTCGGTCCCTTCAGTGCCCCAATCGCGCCCGTAATGCACGAATACATATCGGAACCGGTCCCGGCGATCACGCGCGCCGTAAATGTCGATGCGTTGAACTCGTGCTCCGCATACAGAATCAGCGAGCTCTCCATGGCGCGCGTCCACTCCGCGCTTGGGGGTCGTCCGTGCAGCAGGTGCAGAAAATGCGCGGCGATGGAATCGTCACCGGTTTCCACCTCGATCCGCTTGCCACCGTTGCGCGCAAAGTGGTGCCAGTAAAGAAGCATCGAGGGCAGTGATGCGAGCAGCGCATCGGCGATGGCCCGCGCGCCGGCTTCGTTGTGGTCGGCAGCCTCAGGCTGCACGCAGCCCAGCACAGAGACGCCCGTTCGCAGCACATCCATCGGGTGCGCCGTGCCGGGGACAAGCTCAAGCGCCTTCTTCACTGCATCCGGCAGTCGGCGCAATCCGGCCAGCCGCTTGCGGTAGGAATTCAGCTCTGCGGCATTGGGCAGTTTGCCGTAGACCAGCAGATAAGCGACCTCTTCGAAACCGCAGTACGCAGCAAGGTCTGCAATATCGTATCCGCGGTAATGCAGATCGTTTCCGCTCTGGCCCACGGTGCATATATCCGTAGTGCCGGCCGGCGTGCCCGAAAGAGCGACAGACTTTTTGGGTTTGAAGGCCGAGGCCGGATTGCTCATGCATCCTCCGGAGAATGAAGATGACGTATCAAAACTTCAGTTATTCATCTTTGCTTTTCGCGAACAACTCGTCGAGTTTCTGCTCGAAAGAATGATAGCCAAGATAGCGATATAGATCGTCGCGCGTCTGCATCAGCGGCAGCAAGCTTTTCTGCGTGCCCTCCGCGCGAATCGCCTCGTACACCTTGAGCGCCGCGGCGTTCATCGCGCGGTAAGCCGCGCAGCAGTAGAGGACGATATCGACGCCAGCCCGCGCCAACTCATCGCGCGTATAAAGCGGTGTCTTGCCGAACTCGGTAATGTTGGCCAGAATCGGCACGCCCACGGCCTTGCGGAACTCGGTGTACATCGGCAGTTCGGTAACGGCCTCGGCAAAGATCATATCCGCGCCCGCGGCCACGTAAGCCTGCGCGCGTTCAATCGCGCGAGCCAAGCCTTCGCCGCCCAGCGCGTCGGTGCGCGCCATGATGACAAACTGCGTGTCCGTTCGTGCATCCACGGCCGCTTTGATGCGGTCGACCATCTCTTCGCGAGCGACCAGTTCTTTGCCGGGACGATGACCGCAGCGCTTTGCGCCTACCTGGTCCTCAATATGCACGGCCGCAGCGCCGGCCTTGATCATGGAGCGGATCGTCCGCGCAATGTTGAAAGCTCCGCCCCAGCCGGTGTCGATATCGACGAGCAATGGAAGAGAAGTGGCATCGGTAATCCGGCGTACGTCGGTCAGCACGTCTTCCATGGTGCTGATGCCGAGATCGGGAAGTCCGAGCGAGTTGGCCGCCACGCCGCCGCCCGAAAGATACAATGCGCGAAAGCCAACTGCCTCCGCCATGCGCGCCGTATATGCGTTAATGGCCCCCGCCACCTGTAGCGGTTTTTCGGCTGCAACCGCGGCGCGGAACCGCGCGCCCGGCGCGGCCTTCGGCGTGTAGTGCTCGTGAGGCTCTGTCATCCCGTTCCCTGTGCGCATCATAGCAGGCGCCATACACGCCTTCTCCATTTGTGATGCGCCTCGGGCTCAATTGAGCCAACTGCGCAGGCATTGTTGCGCTGCATTGCAGGCTGCGCGTAAACTGTGAAACCGAAATCATTCCTAATCAACGGCCTCAATCAAATCCCCCGAAGGAGAAACATCGATGAAGCGTCTGTTCCTCTGCTCGGCCCTTCTTCTCACCACCGCCGTCGCGCTTGCCCAAAAGCCTCCGGCCAGCCCCAAGGAAACCGAAACAGCCAAGATCGGCGGCACGACCATCACGATCGTCTATAGCTCACCGCGCGTTCGCGGCCGCGAAGGCCAAATCTTTACCAAAGACGGCCTGATCAGCCACGACAAGGATTATCCTTACTGGCGCGCCGGCGCCAACGCGGCTACGGCGCTCAACACCGACGGCGATATCCAGTTGGGCGACCTGCACGTGCCGGCAGGCAACTACACGCTCTTCGTCGATATCTCCGACCCCGCGCAATGGACGCTGGTGGTGAGCAAGGACACGGGCGAGTGGGGATTGAATTACGACAAGACCAAGGACCTTGGTCGCGTGAACATGCGCATGGCCAAGCCACCGGCGCTGGTCGAAGACCTGAAGTACACCATTACTGCTCATGGGGCAGATCGTGGGACGCTGACGCTTGCCTGGGAGAACGAAAGCGCGTCCGTTCCCATACGTGCCCACTAAAGCCAGCCTGACGGCCGGATTGCGCCTGCAGTGCTCAATCAATTTGAGCGGGGGCGGCGGAAGCTGCCCGAATCTTCCGCCCGATCTTCCACCCCCTCGTTACAATAGACAAAGGGGGAAAATTTCCCTGGGGGTAAAAGATCCTTGCCGCTCTATCCATATCGCTGCACCAAGTGCGGCCATCGATTTGAAAAAATTCAAAGCTTCAACTCTGAACCGGAAACCCAGTGCCCCAAGTGCGGCGGCGCACTCGAGCGCCCGCTGACCGCACCGGGACTGCAATTCAAAGGCGCCGGCTGGTATGTAACGGATTACGCCTCCAAGGGTAGTGCGTCGGGCGACTCATCGACGGATTCAAGCAGCTCAGCCACGAGCCCGGCGGAAAGCAAGCCGGCCGCAAGCGAAAAGCCGGGTTCGTCCGGATCCCCGTCTGGATCGTCGTCCGGATCTTCCTCGTCCACACCAGCCAGTTCCGGCTCCAGCACAAGCTGAAAAAGCGCGCCACGCGGCTTATGCGACCGCGGCGCCCACATAGGATAATGGAGGCCTCACCCTGAGGCCTCGTACATGCATTCCAACCTCACGCAAACCACGCCGGATCCGGCTAGCCAGCAGTCCGGCTCCGACTCGCCGCGCAGCAATCGACTGGCAGCTTTGGCAGCCGTAGCCGTCGCCGTGTTTGCGTTGGGCGTTTCGGCTGCCGCGCTGCACATTGGGCCGCGCGTCGCGCTCGCGCTGCGCTGGGCCGGTCTTGCGCTCTTCCTGCCGTATACAGCGCGCCGCCGTTCGCTCTTGGTCTGGACCTTTTTCGCCATGGCTGTTGGCGCCGCGCTCGGTATGGATGCGCCGCATTTTGCAGAGCAAACGCGTTTCCTGGCCGACATCTTTCTGCGCCTCATTCGCATGATCGTGGCGCCCCTCATCTTCGGTGGTCTGGTCACCGGCATCGCCGGCCACGGCGAACTCCGCGGCGTAGGCCGCGTCGCCATCAAGGC
>JASIJX010000027.1 GCA_030049955.1 Acidobacteriaceae bacterium | reverse complement strand
GTTTCCGTCAACCGCTCAAAGCGGTTCTTGTCGTCGAGATCCATGCGCCGCGTGTCGGACGGGATGCGCAGAAAATCGGCGACGAAGAGCAGCACTGCCTGCGGGTTGGGCGAGCGGAAATAGCGGTCGAGAGCGGCGAACTCTTCCTTCTTTTGGCCGCGCGTATAGAGCTGCCGCACGTTGCGGACGAAGATGACCTGGAAGGGCGCCATCAGCGAGGGCGTCTGCGCGCGGTCGAGCACTTCGAAGATGGAGGTTTCGGCCAGGTCAAGTTCGGAAAGGCAGAAGTCGCGCAGCTCGGCGGGAACGAAGGCCTTGATAACGGCGGCGCGGCAGCGGTCGAGGAGAAAAAGCTCGTCGCCGGCCAGCACATAGCCGGATTCGAGCTGGCCTTTACCCGCCGCGGCAGCCTCAACCTGCGCCACGAAACGGTTGACGGCGGCAAACCCTGCGCCGCTGGAGCGTCCGGCGCTCGACTGAGCGCTCATGCCTCAGGCTCCGTTGGGTTGACTGCGAAGTTCATGCGGCTCCAGAATATCGCTAGAAAGCGGCCGCGACCAGTTGCTACATCAGGCTCTGCCTGTCGAAAAACCGTCAGAATCCCTCCAGAATGTCGGCAACGAGCTGGTGCGCAAAATCGCGCGAGAGACGCTGGATGGCGGCCGGGTCTTCCTCAAGGAACGTGGGCAGGTTGGTGGAGGACTGGTACTGCTCCCGGTAGATGTAGTTGTCGTTACGGTAGAGCACCTTGCCGTCGCGGCTGGTGAGCGTGACCGCAGCCACCACCGTGATGAGGTAGCTCGAGGATTGTTGCGTCTCAGTGTTGTAGGTGAGCGGCCGCACCATTTCCTTGACGAGCGTTCCGTGCAATACGGCGTCTGCATCGGCGTCTTCGCGCGGCGTGACCTCGAAGCGCGTGCGCGCCGTGAATTCGCGGATGACGGCCTCGGTCAGCGCGACGTCTGTGCCGTTGACGACGGTTTTGTTGGCGAAGATGGGGATGGAGAGGGTTTTGACGCCGGGCGGCAGGTGCGTGGCCGCGCCTACGGTGTGGTAGCCGCATCCGCTTGAGGCAAGCAGGGCGAGCGACAGGACGGCGAGACGCAGGGAACGCATGGGTCAATGGTAAAGGGTGACGGGTAAAAGGTGATGGGTGAAGGGTGACGGCTAACCTGCGTGTGGGCCGGGTATGCTGATTGCCATGAGCTGGATCTTCTGGGCAGTGCTCTCGGCAGTGTTTGCCGCGGCCACGGCGCTGCTGGCCAAGGTGGGCGTGGCGCACGTGGACTCGAACCTGGCGACGGCCGTGCGCACCAGCGTTGTGGTGGTTTTTACATGGGCGATCGTCATCGGGTTCGGCAAGCATGGCGAGGTGCGCGACCTCGACCGCCGCACGGTGTTCTTTCTGACGCTGTCGGGCATCGCTACGGGGCTTTCGTGGCTCTGCTACTTTCGCGCGCTGCAACTTGGGCCGGCATCGCGCGTGGCTCCGCTCGACAAGCTTTCGGTTCCGCTGGTGATCATCTTCGCGTGGATTCTGCTGGGCGAAAAGCTCACGCCCGGTGCGATTGTTGGCGGGTTGCTTATTACTGTGGGCGCGATGGTGATGGTGCTGGCGTAAAAACAGGGAACAAGCCACCCCAGCGACGAAGACCTGTCGCTGGGGACCCTGGCAAGGGAGCAAGGGAACGAGGGAACAAGAAAACATCGCCAACCGCTTGCCTATACTGAAAATTGTGACCTCCAACAGCGATCAGGAAAAGCCGCGCCGCATTGTACTTACCGGATTTATGGGCTCGGGTAAAAGTACTGTGGGCCCGCTGGTGGCGCAGCGGCTGGGTTGGGCTTTCCTCGATGTGGACGACGTGATTGAGGCCCAGGCCGGCGCGACCATCGCTGAGATCTTTGCGCTCCACGGCGAAGCTGCCTTTCGCGACCGCGAGCACGCAACCATTGCTCTGCTCGCGACCGGCGATGCGCTGGTGCTGGCGCTGGGCGGCGGAGCCATTGAACGCGAAGCTACGCGGACGCTGCTGCTCGGCGATCCGGCTACGCTGCTGGTGCATCTGGAGGTCGAACTCGCGACGACGCTGGCCCGCTGCGGCGGCACAGAGCACACGCGGCCGGTGCTGGCCGACGAAGCGAACCTGGCTGCGCGCTACCAGCGCCGGCTGCCGCTTTACCGCACGGCGCATGTGTCGATTGCGGTGGATGCTCTTACGCCGGATCAGATCGCCGATGCCGTTCTAAGGGCTGCACGGCTGGGCTAAAGCCCCGTCCCATTCCCGCAACCAGCACAAGCCCCGCCCTTGGTATCATGAGTCAAGGCCAAAACTAGGGCCGTCAGAACCCTCTAGTCTGCTGCCCATCTGCTGTTTCAGATGACTCCTGTCTCTCACGCCGCGCATTCGCCGGAGCTAGCTGCCTCGTCAAACGGGGTCAAGGTTGAGCCCGCTTATGCTGCGCACTCTCACTCCGCTGCAATGGTGCATGCACCGCGGCCCGGCGCTACGGCGCAGCTTATTCAGGACTTGCGCGAGCTGTTCAAGGTCAAAGTGGTTGGCCTGGTTCTGGTTACGGGCTGGGGCGGTTATTACCTGGGCTCGCTGCATTCGGGCGTTTCCAGCATGCAGCGCGGTCTGCTCGATACGCTTTTGGGCATTGGGCTGGTTTCGGCCGGCTCGGGCGCGCTGAACGAGTGCCTGGAGCGCACCACCGACGGCCTGATGAAGCGGACCGCGGACCGGCCGCTGGCTTCTGGCCGTTTTCCGCTCTGGGTGGGCATTCTGGCCGGGCTGGGAGCGTTGTTTCTTGGAGCTTCCTGGCTGCTGCTGACGACCAATTTGCTCACGGTTTCTCTGGCGCTGCTTACGGGCTTTCTCTACGTGGCCATTTACACACCGCTCAAGCGCGTGACTTCGCTGGCCACGTTTATCGGCGCGTTTCCGGGTGCGATGGGACCGCTGCTTGGCTGGACGGCCGCACGCCCGCATCTTGAATGGCCGGCCATCGCGCTCTTCGCCATTCTGTTTGTCTGGCAGTTTCCGCATTTCATGTCCATCGCCTGGCTCTATCGCGAGGACTACGCAAAAGCCGGCATTCGCATGCTGCCCGTCGTGCAGCCCGACGGCTGGTCGACGGTGATTGAAGCGTTGTTCTACGCTGTGCTGATGATTCCCGTAAGCCTTGCGCCGTGGAAGCTGGGCATGACCGGGCCGGTTTACGCAGTACTGGCGGCCGTGCTGGGGCTTGTGTATCTCGGCTATACGATCCGCTTTGCCGGCATTCTGCGGGCACGGTCGGAGACTGAAAGCCGGATGCTGGCGCGCGACCTGCTTAAAGTGAGCGTGCTTTACCTGCCGCTCTTGTTTACGGCGCTGATGGTGTGTGCCAGAGGTTAACGGGGGCTGAACGGGTGACTGAGCGATGACTACCGTGGCACAATCCTCCACACAGCGCTCTGGTGCGGGGCCGGCGATTGCGGCGATTCTGGCTATCAGCGCTGCGGCTACGCTGTTCCTGTTCTGGCTTATCTATATTCATCCGGCTGCGGCGGCCAGCGGCTCCTATGCGTTTCTGCCGGCGATGAACGCGGCGTTCAACGGGGCTTCGGCGGTTGCGCTGCTGATTGGCTTCTCGTTCATTCGGGCAAAGCGGATCAAGGCGCATCGCGCGTCGATGATCACAGCATTTGTCTTCTCCACGCTGTTTTTGATCGG
>JASIJX010000026.1 GCA_030049955.1 Acidobacteriaceae bacterium | reverse complement strand
AGTGCACTCCATGTCCAGATACGATCGAAGTATGGCTGCGAGCGTTCGAGCTCCCAATCGGCAACCTTGCGCATCGCAGCGCGAACATCCGTAGGACGCAATGAGCCCGATAAATCAGCCTTGGGGCCGGGATCGAGAGGAGCGTCACCAAAGTGGCGCGAAATATCGCGATCGATGCCAGCCTGCTCCTTCGGCGTGATTCCATACGCATTCGCGGTATCTTCATCCGACGGCGCCGTGGTCTGAAGCGGTGTGGTCGGCGGTTTCAGAGAGTCGGCCGGAGCTTGAGCATGCGCGCACGCGGCAAAGAGCAGAGCATACAAGAAGAGGACAAGTATTGCGGGGTTAACTTTAATTCGGAACATGTGCTTTGCTCCGCGCCTGAATGCTTCAGGATGGCGTTGACACTGATCATCACTCCTGAGGGTCGATGTTCACAAGTAAAAAACTTACCTATTGAGAGAAAGCTTCCCGGATGCATATGGCGCAGCCCTGTTCCGTTGCACGAAGCTTTGAGTGCAGTTCTGGTGGAGCTGGGAAGAAAATCAGCCTTGAACGCCGGCGATGATGTCTCTTCCCATCTATCTGGTCTTAACGAGCCATGCCACTGTTTTCTGACATGGTGCTGGTGGAATCCACCAATCGAAAGCACACCAAGGGCGGGGAGAGAACTCTCTATTCAGATGTAGACGATAAGTATTTTGAACACTCGCCGCGCGAAGATGTGAATGCTGGCACGCGAGCGGCGACGAAGCACAATGCGGAGCGCTATGCCGGGTCTTATGCCGCCGAAGTACTGATAACAGCGCGAGGTAATCTTCTCCGGACTCGGGGACCTTAGCATCGGCTTCGTCTTGCCGTCTTTCCTGCTGGCCGGCGCCTTCGGCCGAGGTTAAGCAGTTCTTCGCTCGTTTTGTTCAGTTCCAATCAGTTGCCGTCTGATCTCTTCCAGCGCTGTCCCGATATCGTCGAGTTGCATCTCGATGTTGGTCATCCGCGAAGCCACAGAAACCACTTCCTGGCGGGATGGCAGGCACGAAAATGCCAACACATGTGGCATAACCCGTTCCATCCATGTACGGACTGGATCCATAGCTTCCAGGTACATGCTCAGCAGGGCCCCCGTCGCCTCCGCGTACTCCTCTGTATTCACCATGCCGGCCATCAAGGGCGCAGCGCTTTCGATATACGCATCACGCATCTGCCGAAACACATCCCAGGGATCAACATTTCCCTTCACATTAGAACTGCTTGTACCGTTGCTCATGCATCCTCCTTGTACGGTCAACGAGAGTACCGGCTTGGTTCAGAAGTGAAGTCCTCCACTGCAGATCAACACCTCGCCGGTTACGTAGTCCGACAAGGGCGAGCTGAAGAACAGCACCGCTCCGGCGGCATCTTCCGGCGTGCCCAGCCGCCCGAGCGGACAAGTGCTCTTTGCCAAGTCAAGAAGGCTCTGTTGCACGCCCAGGCGAATCTGCTTGCCCCGCATTTCCATCGAAACGCCATCCAGAGGCTGTACCAGCCTGGTTTCAATCAGTCCGAAGCCGACGGCGTTTACATTCACGTTGTACCGGCCCCATTCCTTGGCCAGTGTCCTGGTCAGCCCGATGACTCCCGCTTTGCCCGCCGAGTATCCTGCCTGCCCGGGATTGCCGTCCGTACCCGAAATGGAGGTTATGTTGATGACTTTGCGCATCACGCGCTTGCCTGCCGCCATTTCCCGTTTAGCAGCGTCGCGAATAAAGCCCGAAGCGGCGCGCAGAATTCTGAACGGCGTCAGAATGTGGATATCGAGCATCGCCTGGAACTGCTCGTCGGTGGTTTTCTGGATGACATTGTCCCACGTGTAGCCGGCGTTGTTCACGATGATGTCAATCGACCCGAATCTGTCGATCGTGGCTTGCACCAGCGTGTCCGGGACTGCCGGGTCGGTCAGATCTCCATGCAGGTGCTGCACTTTGTCTGCGGGGATCTCCGCTGCCGTAGCCAGGAGCGCATCCGCGTCCAGGTCGTTGATCATCACGCATGCCCCGGCCATGGCCAGCCGCTGCGCAATCGCCTTGCCGATTCCTCTGCCGGCCCCGGTGACCAGAGCCACTTTGCCCGCTAATGTGAACGGCGCCTGAATGTCGCCCACAGGCTGCATTTCCACGATACTCATCGGAAATCCCCCGTCGTGCTGGAATTCTGCACTGCAGCATATTGGATTGCTGCACTGCAATATAACATAAGATGGACGGGGTTTTGGAGGAAGTTGCAAAATTGAAAGGAAGAGGGGTTCATCGGACTGCAACGCGTTCCGAATCAGCGATGCAGCGCATCGGTCTCCGGTATTCATTCATCCATGCAGCCATGCCCGGAATTCTTTATGAGGATAAAAAGGCAAGGTCGAGGAAAGGCAGGAATCCGGGCCCGCGGCGAGCCCGGATTCCCTCTAAAACTCAGATTAAGTCTGAGTAAGCTGTGGTCGTCAGGAAGTCTTGAAACTCGCCGCTCGTTAAAATGAGCAGAAGTTCTCCGGCACGGGGGAACCTGGATTCTGAATAAGCCGCGGCGCCGAGCCGGGTACGAGTCTGCTCGAGAATATCGTCGAGCATTTGCCGGACGATCTCGGTGGTGATGACTCGTCCATCGTCCAGGCGGGAAGCGTAATGAATCCATTGCCACAACTGCGTGCGCGAAATCTCAGCCGTTGCGGCATCTTCCATGAGGTTAAAAATCGGAACGCAGCCGTTCCCCCCCAGCCACGATTCCAGGTATCTCAGCGCTACCTCGATGTTGCGCCGTAAACCGAATTCCGTGATCTTTCCCGTTGGCACTTCCAGCAGATTCTGGGCAGTAACCGGCGAATGCGCTTCAGCGGGCGCTTTGATCTGGTTTTTCTGCGGCATGTATTGGTTGAAGACTTCGAGAGCGACGGGGACCAGCCCTGGATGCGCCACCCAGGTTCCGTCATGGCCGGCGCGGACCTCTCGCAGTTTGTCTTCGCGCACGCGTTGCAGCGCCTCTTCATTCGCCTTGTCGTCATTGCGAATCGGAATCTGCGCCGCCATCCCGCCCATAGCGTGAATTCCGCGCCTGTGACAGGTGTGAATCAGCAGCTCGACATACGAGCGCAAGAACGGCTGAGTCATGGTGACTTCGGCTCGATCAGGAAGCACAAATCTCGGGTGATTCCGGAACTTCTTAATGAAGCTGAAGATGTAATCCCATCTTCCGCAGTTCAATCCAGCCGAGTGTTCCCGAAGCTCGTACAGGATTTCGTCCATCTCGAAGGCAGCCGGGATGGTTTCGATCAGAACCGTGGCGCGAACGGTGCCTGTCGGCGCGCCCAGATATTGCTGCGCGAAGAGGAAGACGTCATTCCATAGCCTCGCCTCCAGATGACTCTCCATCTTGGGCAGGTAGAAGTAGGGAGCCGACCCGCGGTCCAGCAGGATTTCGCAATTGTGGAAGAAATACAGTCCGAAATCGAACAACGATGCGGAAATGGACTGCCCGCTAACAGGGAAGTGCTTCTCAACCAGGTGCCAGCCGCGCGGCCGGACGAAAAGCACTGCCGGGTCGGCCCGCAGTTTGTACTCCTTGCCCTCAGGCGAGCGGCAGGCGACTGTGCGCAGGTTGGCATCGATCAGATTGTTCTGGCCTTCGATGCAGTTTCTCCATGTTGGCGAGTTTGCATCCTCAAAATCGGCCATAAACACCCGGGCTCCCGAGTTGAGGGCGTTGATCGCCATTTTGCGTTCCGGCGGCCCGGTGATTTCCACGCGCCGATCCTCAAGCTCCTTGGGAATGCGGGCGACCTTCCAGCTTCCGTTGCGGATGTGCTCCGTCTGTGGAAGGAACGTGGGAAACTCGCCGCGGTCGAATGCACGTTGGCGGCGCTCGCGTGCTTCAAGAAGCGCGATTCGCCTGGGTTCGAAGTGCGTATGCAGATCCCGCAGAAATCTGGCCGCGTCCGGAGTGAGGATTTCGTGGCCGGATTGCGGTGCTTTTGTCCGTGTTTCAGCAAGGGGAATAGTAGTCATAGAGATCCTCCGCTGTTGTTCGTCGCTGTTGTTGCTAGGCAGTTGCCCGTTGCGGTGCATCCGGCAGTTCATGGTCATACGGGTCTTCGAATTGCTCCTCCTCCGTCGATCCCTGCATGGCGCGGGTGGATGTCTCGCCCGCAGAAATGACGGCGGCTACCTGATCGAAGTATTCCGTTCCCACGAAGTGCTGGTGTTTTACGGCTTCATACCCGGCGTCGGCGATTTCAAATTCGCGCTGTTGCAGCTTTGAGTAGGCAAGCATTCCGGTTCGAGCATACTCCAGCGCAAGTTCGAACATGGACAGATTTAGCGCGTGGAAGCCGGCGAGAGTGACGAACTGGAACCTGTACCCCATGCCGGCGAGCTTGCGCTGAAACGCCGCGATCTCCTTAGGGTCCAGCTTGGATTTCCAGTTGAAGGAAGGCGAGCAATTGTAGGCCAGCAATTTGCCCGGATACTTGGCCTGAATGGCGCTGGCAAACTTCTGCGCACCTTCGAGGTTGGGCTCAGAGGTTTCACACCAGATCATGTCGGCGTATGGCGCATAGGCCAGTCCGCGCGCGATCGCGGCATCCAAGCCGCCTCGGATAGCAAAGAAACCTTCGACGGTCCGTTCGCCAGTGATAAAAGTCTGGTCCGTGGGATCGCAATCGCTGGTGATCAACTGCGCCGAATGAGCGTCAGTGCGCGCAACCAGAACCGTGGGGACGTTGAGCACATCCGCCGCCAGCCGAGCCGCAATCAGCTTCTGGATTGCTTCGCGCGTTGGAACCAGCACCTTGCCTCCCATATGGCCACATTTCTTGGCCGACGAGAGCTGGTCCTCGAAATGGACGGCGGCCGCTCCGGCTTCGATGAGAGCCTTTGTCAACTCGAAAGCGTTGAGTATGCCACCAAACCCGGCCTCGGCGTCGGTCACAATCGGTAGCATCCAGTCCCTGGCGCCGCGGCGCTCTGAATGCCAGATCTGGTCGGCGCGTATAAGCGAGTTGTTAATGGCTCGCGTGACCGCCGGAACGCTGTTGGCCGGGTACAGGCTCTGATCGGGGTACATCTGACCGCTCAGGTTGTTGTCGGCCGCGACCTGCCAGCCGCTCAGGTAGATCGCCTTCAGCCCAGCAGCCGCCATCTGCACGGCCTGGTTGCCGGTTAAAGCCCCGAGAGCGGCCACATAACTCTCCGAGTGAAGAAGGCGCCAGAGTTTTTCAGCGCCGGCGCGGGCAATCGAATACTCCACGAGCACCGTTCCTCGAAGCCGAGTTACGTCATCCGCAGAGTAGGTCCGGGTAATGCCATTCCATCGACCAGAGTTCCATCCGTTAGTTGCCAATAGCACGATTGACCTCCTTGGATGCCGCAGTGCAGCATAGAAGGAGTAAAACTCAGGCCGGGGAAACCGGCAAGGGTCGCTCGCCCGATTCGGACGCTCGCCCGCGGCTTCCTCGGTTCCCGGCTTCGGCAACCAGTAAGTCCATTTGGTGCAGGCAACTGCGACGCGCTCTGAATTCTCCTCCAGGCAACCGCAGGGGGCGATCGCCCATGGCACTCTTTTCGCAACTCGACTCGCAACTAGCTCACAAGCTGGAAACTGCGCTCCATCTTAGCCGTATTCAAGATGGAATCGACTTGCTGACCCGCGCCGAAGAGGAGATCGCCGGGCTGCATCCCGGAGTTCCCGAAGCCGGCCGCATCCTGCTGCTCTATTCCCAGTGGATTGATGCCGGATTCGGGGATCACCGCCTTCTTCTTCCTTTGCTGGAGCGGTTCCCGGCCGAGTGCCGGAAAAAGCTGCCACTCTGCGACTATGTCCGCGTACGCATAGTCGGCGCATTTGTCGACCTCGCACGCGGTGAGCCTGATGCAGCAATCGAGACCCTAGGCTCGCTCCTCAAGATCTGTCGCGACGTATTCGATCCAAGGTTGGAGGCACTTGCCCATTTCTGGAAAGGGCGCGCACACAGGAAGAATGGCGAGTATGAAGCGGCGCTCGAAGACATGATCAGTGCCCACGAGCTGGCCCGTGACAACGACAGGTTCTTTGCGGCGCAGGTCGAAATCCAGCATAGCTGGCTGCTTTTTCAGAAAGGCGAGACCAGAGACGCCGAGCAGCTGCTGAACCACGCCGAATCCGTTCTGAAGCCCACCGATCATTACGTCGCGCTTGCAAACATTGAGTCGGCGCGTGGCCGTATTGTCCGCAGGTCCGGCCAGTATAGCGAGGCGCTTCGGCACTTCGCGAGAGCGGCGGAAATCTATGCCAAGCGCGACCCAAATCATGTCAATCTCGCCCGAACACAAGTCAACGCCGCTTACGTCCGGCGCTTGCTGGCGCTTCAACTGCGCAGACAGATCGATGCTGAGGCGCGCTCCGGGCGTAGCCGCGCGCGACCTGCTAAGCAGCCGGCCGTAGCGCAGCAAGCGCCTTTTCTCCGGTATCAGGAAATCTGTCACGAGGCAGTGCAGGAACTCATGCAGGCTCGCGAAATCTACGCCCTGCACGCAAACTCCGATGGCATCGGGAAGGTATCGTTGAGCCTGGGCTACCTGCACCTCGACCGCGGGGAGATTGAAGCTGCCGAGCGGGAAGCCAGTGACGCATATCGGATCGGAACCGAGCAGAAAGACCGGATTCTCATGGCTCGCGCCCGAATCCTGCAAAGCGCTATTGAAAACGCGCACGTCGAGGAACAAACCGGAGACGCAGCTGACATAGGCTCGCATGCCAATCGAGCTAAGCAGTTCAGTGAAGAGGCATTGACGCTGGCGCACGGAACGCAAAACCGCAGGTTGCTTGCAAGTGCTTGCATCGCCCGGGGCACGACCGCGGCCAATGACTTCTTTCAGGACTGGGAAACTGCCCGAACCTTTGCGGCGGAAGCAACTGGCCTCATTGGACCCGGCGAGCGCGATCAAGTGGTCGAAGACCTTGCGTGCCTGAAATCACAGATCGTCCGCGCGTCCGGAATCGACGATGTACTGCGCAGCTGGTCCGAGGGGTTTGTAGGAAGCAAGACGTTTCAACAGGTTGTCGAGGAATTTGCTGAGATTGTGATCCCCAAGGTGTGGATGCACCAGGACCGTAAGATCTCCCGTGTAGCCGCGAGCCTGTCCATCTCGCCCAAGAAGGTCAGACGCATCCTGCGAAACTCGGGCTATATCGACGCCCAAGAGAGCTTCACAAAAAAAGATAGGAGCCGCAAGTGTGCTGGCAGTGAGTGATTAACTAGATATCAGTCAAGACGTGCCTGATAACGGGATGATTAACTAGTAAAAGTTCCAGTTGACGCTGATTCCGCACCGGGCCATAGTGTTCCTATCCGTAATACGGGCTGGTCTTGCTCGAATCGTTCCCTTCAACGGACCAACGCAACCGGCCAGCAGCGGACACTGTTCGACGGCAGGTCGCTCGAAATGCCGCTTACATTCGAGGTGCGGCCGGCGCGTAGCGCGGGTGGAAACCGGCCTGCCCACAGGAGTTGTCAGGACGTTCTCTCGTAAGGACCTCCCGCTGTAATACGAGTATCCCCAGTTGCGCGATCGCCTCGACAGGAGACGTGTGCGCCAAGCGACACAACGGCGCATAAATACAAGAATGACGCATATCGAGGTGAAAGTTGTAAGTGTCTCTTTCGGACAGGTTTTTCCGAAACGGCACGCGAGGGGGTCTGATGATGCAGTCGAGCCCAGATGTCGTCGTCCTGAGTGCAGTTCGAACAGCGATTGGGAAATTTGGCGGTTCACTCAAGGATATTCCTCCGTCGGAACTCGCCGGTCAAACGGTGTGTCAATCAATTCGGCGTTCCGGCCTTCCGCCCCAAAGAATCGGCCACGTCGTTTTTGGCAACGTGATTACCACTGATGCAAAGGATATGTACCTTGCCCGAGTGGCAGCACTTCGTGGCGGTGTGTCAGTGGAAACCCCTTCGCTAACGCTGAACCGCGTGTGTGGCAGCGGCCTGCAGGCGATTATCACCGCGGCAGAAGCGATTGGCCATGGCGATTGCGATGCAGCTATCGGCGGCGGCGCCGAGTGTATGAGCCGCGCTCCGTATTGGCTGCCGGCGATGCGTTGGGGAGCGCGCCTGAACGACAGCAAGTCTGTTGATGTCCTCGTGGCAGCCCTAACTGACCCGTTCGACGAAGTTCACATGGGCCTGACTGCCGAGAACATTGCCGCAAAGTGGAAGATATCCCGCGAAGAACAAGATCGGCTCGCGGTGGAAAGCCACCGCAGGGCCATTACGGCCATCCAGGAAGGCAGATTCAAAGACCAAATCGTTCCCATCCAAATCAGAGATGGCAAAAAGGGTGTCGAGTACTTCACGGTCGACGAATCCCCTCGTGCCGATTCGAGCCTCGAGGCTCTTGCGAAGTTGAAACCCGCCTTCGATGCTTCCGGGACGGTGACTGCCGGGAATGCATCGAGCATTAACGACGGCGCCGCGGCAGTGGTGCTCATGGACCGCCAAGCCGCCGAAACTGAGGGTCTTAAGCCGATGGCCAGGCTGGTGAATTTCGCGATGACCGGCGTCGAGCCGGGACTGATGGGCATCGGCCCGGTATCGGCTGTGCGGAAGGTGCTGCAGCGCGCCGAACTCAAGCTTGACCAGATCGACGTGATCGAGTTGAATGAGGCCTTTGCCTCCCAGGCTCTGGCTGTCCAGCGGGAACTGGGTTTGCCGCCGGAAAAAACGAATCCCAACGGTAGCGGCATTTCGCTCGGGCATCCGCTGGGAGCAACTGGCGCCATTCTCACGGTAAAGGCGCTATACGAATTGCGCCGAATCGCAGGCCGCTATGCACTAGTGACCATGTGCATCGGTGGCGGCCAGGGGATCGCCGCTATCTTCGAATCCATGAACTGACGAGGTGCGAAACCGTGGCCACCTGTGAAGCCTCGATACCGCCGCCGTTATGCTCGCCGCCAGGCTGTGCTACGCGCAGTCCGCCCGGAAGAGTGCACATTTTCTGTGGCAGGTAGTGACCTGCGCAATACGCAACGGCCTGTTTACGACGATTGGAAAGGGGAAAGCACGGAATAAACCCGCCCGTCGATGGTCTTCTGCAAGTCGACGGTCTTCTTCATGAGAGCGAGGTCCCACTCACATGTTAGAAACATCCTCTCCCGTCAGGCAGCGGGCCCATGATCTAGTGGAACGGCTGACGCCCGTTCAGCTTTCCGCTCTGGTCGATCTGCTCGGCATCATCGCGGCCGGAGCCAAAAGCTCACACTTGATTGCAGCTCCCTTCAGCGACGAGCCGCTCGGCGACTCGGAGCAGCACGACGGCAATTTGCGATTACTGGATTCTGACTTCTGGCCGGCAACGGGAAGGGCCCGCCGGAGCTGAACCTCAGAGGCCAAAATCGTCTCTCAAAGTCAGGGCTCTACTGCGCGGAGTTTTTTATGGACAGGAAGCGCGTATCTCGCGCGAACATCCTCTGAGAGCTGCGAGAGCCATTCCCTCGGTAAAGGCGTTGTACGAGTTGCGCCGAATTTCCGGCCGGCGCGCATTCATGACTTTGTCATCGGTCGTGCGGGCTCCCCCATCTTCGAATCCATGAACGGAGGAGGCATGAACCTATGAACGCTCGTGAATCGTCAATGCCTCCGCCATCAGGCGGGTGTCCGCCAACGCGGCCGCGAGTCAACCGTACGCAACCAACTGTAAACCTTCAATGCCGGGATCGCGCCGTGCCGATCGAAGAACTCGGCAAACCCCAAAGTATGACGCATAAGGATTCGAAGGAAGATGTCTCCTATCTGGTTTTGGCGCGCACATACTTGTGGGAGTTTTTCGATTGATCTTGCCGAATTACCGCGGCCGGTGAATTTTGTCGGAAAGCAACCACTATGAAGAAGGGAGAGACCTTATGGGTATTGCTGCTTTTCCTGAAACCCGACTTACCGCATCCCGGCCGCTGGCAGACAAAGTGGTTCTCGTCACCGGCGGCGCCCGGGGCATTGGTCGTGCCATCTGCCGCGAGCTCTCCGAACGCGGGGCCAAGGTGGCTGTCAACTATCGCCAAAGCGTCACTGCGGCCGAGGATTTGCACGAGGAGATCTCCGACCGCGGCTGGGCGTGCGAGCTTTTTCAGGGAGATGTTTCCGATCGCAGTCAGGCTCGCAAGGTGATTCAGGATGTTCTCGATTGTTTTCACCACATCGATATACTGGTGAACAACGCTGGAATCACGCGCGACCGCACTATCCGGAAGATGACTGATGAAGAATGGCTTGCGGTGATCGAGACCAACTTGAACAGCGCATTTTATTGCATCAGCGCAGTTGTGCCGGTGATGATCCAGCGAAATTACGGCCGCATCGTCAACATCGCCTCGTTTTGCGGGCAGGCGGGCAATTTCGGCCAGGTGAATTACTCCGCAAGCAAGGGCGGGATCATCGCCATGACCAAAGCGCTGGCGCTGGAATTGGCGAAGTACAACATCACAGTAAATGCCCTTGCTCCCGGCTTCACCAGCACCGACATGCTGTCTGCCATCCCCGAAGAGACGCGGGGGCAGCTCAAGGACCGGATCCCGCTGCGCCGTTTCGCTGAACCGGAAGAGATTGCAAAGGCCGCCGCTTTTCTCATCTGCGACGGCAACTACATTACCGGTCAGCAGATTAACGTGAACGGCGGCATCTACATGTAGCTTTACCTTCGCCTCGGGCGTGGGGCGAGTTGGCCTCAGGCCCGAAGCGCTGCATCAACGCGAGCGGTTAGCGAGCCATTCAGCGATGTATGGCCAGGTGGTGCGGTGTGCGCTGCTGCCGGCCATAATTCCAATATGGCCGCCAGGAATACGGTAGATTTCCTTATCCCTGCTGGACACTTTGTCGAAAATCGAATCAGATTGGCAGGGCGGAGTGATGTGATCTGTCGCGGCAATCACAGTGAGCAGGTTTGCTTTGATCCGCGCCAGATTCACCGTTTCATCCCGAATCTGAAGTCGATTCTCGATCAGCTCATTGTTGCGATAGAGATTCACAATCAGTTGTCTGTATGCCGCACCGGCCATAGGTATCGTATCGGTGACCCAGGTGTTCATCGCGTGCCAGCTTTCCACCGCACGCGGATCGTCCAGGTTGTCCCAAAGTTTGCAGAAGCTGGTGATATAGTTTTCAACTGGCTTCAAAGCGCGAGCTCCGTAGTCGATCATCTCTCCCGGCATGTTCCCGAACTCAGCCAGCACCTTCTCAACGTCGAAGTACTTTTCGTCGATCCAGCGCGCGAAGGTAATTTCTTCGCGATTCGAGAAGTCCAGCGGAGCAGTGAGCAGCAGCAGGTTACGCAGCCCTTCATCTGGGAGCATAGCCGCGTAAATTGTTGTCAGGATGGCGCCAATGCACCAACCCAGCATGCTGAACTCGTCTGTGCCCGAGATGGTCTTCACCTTGCGAATGGCGCGAGGAAGATATTCGAGGGCGTAGTCGTCGAATTTCAAATGTCGGTCTTCGTATCCCGGCGCACCCCAGTCGAGTAGGTAGACGTCAAATCCGCGTCCGATCATGAACTCAACGAAGCTGTGCCCCGGCCGCAGATCCAGAATCGACGGACGATTCATGATCGCAAACACCAGCAGCAAGGGAACACGTAACCGCTCTTCGTTAGGAATGACGGGGATATAGCGGTATAAGCGCGCCTTGTTCATCGCCCATACCATTTCCTTGGGTGTCTGCCCGATCTCGGCCTTTGAGAACAGAACTTTGTTGAACTTATGCAGCCGTTTTTCAAATTCGGATAATACATCCGGCGCTGCTTCCTCGATCATGGCATCTCTCCCTTCCCCATCGCAGGAAAACTGTTTATAAAGGCCCGAGAGCTGTGGTCCGCCTATCCGCCTATTAGATAGGGAGGCAGCCTGCAGGCAGGAGTGTAGCCGCTCACTCTCGAGAACCTCTCCCTTGCGGTGCGTCGCGTCGCGGCTTGTGAACGGGGCCCGGCCTGGGATGAGAGGACACGGGCGCCCTGGCCGCTGGTTGGCGCATGGCCGAGACCTTCTTCGCGAGATTGTCGAGTTTGGCGTCCATATCATCGAGCCGCATTTCCATATTGGTGAAGCGCCCCGCCAGGCTGGCAAAGTCCTGCCGCGAAGGAAGCGAAAGCTGTTGAAGAGCGTGCAGCATGCTCTTCTCCAACGCCTCGCGGAAAGGAGCTGATGCCGTTAGGTAGCAGTCCAGCATAGCCCCAGTGGCCTGAGCATAGCTCTCCGTATTCACAACGTCGATCATGGCCTTCGAGAGGCTTTCGAGATAGGCGTCACGCATGCCGCGGAACGGCTCGAATGGATCGTACCCCTTCTTTTCCCTTGTATTTGTAGCAGCCATATGCCGCGCTCCAAACGTTTCAAAGCATACACCCGGGTTGTTTGCCGGGCTATGACTTCATGACAGAAACCTCCTCCCGGCAGCAACGAACTTCCCCGTCGCCGCCGGGTATAGGAGGCTTCGTCTGTTAAATTCCTGGCCAAATATCGTCCACTCTTTTGCGCCCCACAGGTTCACAGTGCGCCGACTTTTTCTGCCACCGGTGCCCGTCGGCTGCGCGCAGTCTCGAGCACCTCCTTCTGTGCGTTGATGACGGTGTCAACGCCGCGCTGGATGCTTTCGGCTACCGCCTCGCTGCCCGGGACTCCGAACCCCTCACGCGCGTTCTCAAATGCCGATTTGGTCCCGGTAACCGTCGCTTCGGCAACCTTTTTCTGCGCTGACACCGATCGTTCAAAACTCTGCTGGGTAAATTTGGATATGGAGTCGGCCGACTTGCTGGCCACGGTCGCTCGTTCCTTCAACATCTCGACGAAGGCGCGGGTCTGGTCCACGGCCAGGGAAATCGCTGCTTTTTGAACCTCGGCAAACCGCTCTATTGCGCCGGCGGCGTCGTCATACATGTTCAGGCGCGGCACCCAGGGCAACTTCTCCGCCGTCTGCTTCCATATCTGAATCATTTCCTTATTTTGCTGCACCGCACACTCTATGGTGTGATTCTGAAGCTCGGCCACGCGCTCCACTCCTTTTCTGTAGAGTGTGGCAAAGGTTTCGAGAAATTCGAGAGGTTTTGTGGGATCTTCGGATGGAACATCCCGGATGGGTCTTGCGGTTGAGCTCATCTTCGTCTCCCTTCATGCTGCGAAATATGCTGCATTGCAGCATGGCCCGTATATCCATATGCTACACCCGGATCGGGCGGTGTCAAGGGATAAAATCAAGTGTTGACATGGCGAAAACCATTCTCATTAAAAAATACGAAAACCGGCGCCTGTACGACGTCACCAACAGTCGATACGTGAATCTCGACGACGTGGCCCGCATCCTGCAGCACGGCGATGATGTCCGGGTCGTTGATGCGGCCACGGGCGATGACATTACGCGACTGATCCTTACCCAGATCATCGTCGAGGGAGCCAAGACACCTGATTCCGGTTTTCCGCTCGACATCCTTCGCGATATGGTTATCGCCTCAGGCCGCGCTAGCCAGGAGAGCGCTATCCGCTATACCAAGGCGATGCTTGATCTCTATAAGAGCACTTACCGCGCCATGTCGCCCGCCTTCAGCCCTTTCGATTTCATGAACGCAGGTAGCCCAGCCAAGCAGCAACCTGTGGTGCACGAGCAAGCGATTTCAGAGCAGGATGCAAGCCCCGATCAGGCCGAGGTGATCAGGTTGAAGCAACGGCTCGCAGATCTGGAAAGGCAGGTCTCGACGCTCGCCGCGACGAAGCGGAAATCCAGGAACTCAGCGCAGAGACCCCGCCGGCGCTCGAAGGGATAGATGACTCATTGGGAAGGCGGGAGCGGTAGATCTGTCGCCACAGGCTGAGGTGAGGTAACCCCGAGTGCATTCTTCCTTGCTGCCGCGAGGCTGGAACTGTGTACGTTCGGGGAATCCCTATACCACTTTTCTGCTCTGGAGGCGCGGTTGGAACATAGAGTGTTGCAGAAATGGAAAGCTTGTCGAGATCAGTTGCGTAACCTCTACACAGATAGAGCAGGGAAGGACCAGGCAATCGTTCCTTCCCTGAAAGTATCCAACGTCAGTCAAATCGATCAGTTTGTGACAAGTACACCCAGGGAGAGCGTGCAAGCTGCAATTCTCTTTTCCGCTCTTTCTATGTCAATTCTGGGTAATCGAAAAGTTGGTGACTGTGAAGTTCTCCTGCACATTGTTCGTGTAGCAAAGTTCGAAGCCGAAACTGACGCTATACATAGTGGAGCCCGCCGGTATGTATGTTTCGCCCGTATTCGGGTTAGTGTTGTTCTCCAGCCACTGGAGCATGTCGAGAAGATCCACGCTCCCGGACTGGAAGCCAAACGTCTGCTCGCCAGATGAGGGTTGCTGGATCTGCCAGATGGTCTCCGAGCCGTACACACACAGGACCCACGTGTTCACCGGGACGCCGTTCGTCCCGCCGAAGGTTTCGGTGGCCAGCACGGGACCGCACTGTCCGCCGCGATTCACGAGGTCGTTCTGGATCATCACTTCGTTGTTATAGCCACCATTGAAGAAGATGTCGTAACCAATATCGGTGCTGGTATTGGTCGACTGGTCAGCGCTCTCCGTGAACGAGGAGTAGAAGTTGTGGAAGTTGTCGAGCTTCTCGCCGTTGTAGAGCTGCTGTACGTTGGGGTAAGACTTGACAGAGTCGCCGGAATCGTAAGGAATTTGGGCGGTCGCGTACCAGTTCCCGGGGGTGGTCACATATATCGTCTGTGTCATTCCGGAAGAGGGGTTAAACGCATCCTGCCCGACATAGGTGTTGCTGCCGTTGCTCTCGGCAATCGGCGAGTAGAGATACGGCCCGCAATTAGAATTATTCGCCAGGGTGGAGTCGACGCATACAGATGCCGAATTGACGGTAAACGTGACAGTGTAGCTCTGCGGCGTGTTGCTCGCTCCCGAACTCGCCACACTCACCGTGGCGGTGTAGGTGCCAGCCGCGAGGCTCCCGGTCGCTGGTTCGTTGGAACACGTATAGGGGGACGAGCTGCCCGAACAGCTTACGCTAAGCCAGCCGCTTCCGCTGCCGTAGTTGATGGTGGTGGTTGGGGAGGCCAGCGTGCCGCCGGCGCCGTTGCTCACGGTGACGTTCTGCGCTGCCGGATTTGAACCTCCCGCCGTTGCATTAAAGGTGAGACTGCTTGGCGAGAGCGAGATGGCTGGCGTTGACCCCGAATTCACGGTAAACGAGACCGTATAGGTCTGCGGCGTGTTGGTCGCTCCCGAGCTGGCGACGTTCACCGTGGCGTTGTAGGTTCCTGCCGCGAGGCTCCCGGTCGTCGCCTGGTTGGAGCACGTATAGGGGGCCGAACTGCCAGAACAGCTCACGCTGAGCCAGCCGCTTCCGCCGCTGCCGTAGCTGATCGAGGTGGTTGGGGAGGCCAGCGTGCCGTCGCCGGAGTTGTTTACAGTGACATTCTGCGCGGCTGGATTGGCGCCGCCCGCCGTTGCGCTAAAGCTCAGGCTGCTTGGCGAAAGCGAGATGGTTGGTGAGCCTCCGGTGGACGAAATGGTCAGCGTGACAGGAATGCTCACCGGGGAGTTGCTCGCTCCCGAACTGGAGATAGGTATCGTGGCGGTGTAGGTCCCGTCAGCCAGGCCGCAGAGGCCTTGGAATTCGACGGTCAACGTATAGGGGGCCGAACTGCCGGTAATCCACAGATTCAGCCAGCCGCTTCCCTGGTTGTAGGTGACCGTGCCGATTGTCGGCGTCGCCAGCGTGCCGCCACCGGAATTGCTGATGGTGACATTCTGGTTAGCTGGATAGTTGGTGCAGTTCCCTGAACTGGCGGTGACACTGGTTGGGGAAACCGCGATGGTCGGCGAGCTCGAAGGAGCTACGGTCAGCGTGACACTATAAGTCTGAGGCGTGTTGGTCGCTCCCGAACTCGCCACACTCACCGTGGCGGTGTAGGTCCCGGCCGCGAGGCCCGAGATGCTCGGCTGATTGGAACACGCATAGGGGGCCGAGTTGCCCGAACAGCTTACGCTGAGCCAGCCGCTTCCACTGCCGTAGCCGATCGTAGTGGTTGGAGACGCCAGCGTGCCGCCGCCAGTGTTGCTCACGGTGATGCTCTGCGCGGCCGGATTCGACCCGCCCGCCGTTGCGTTAAAGCTCAGGCTGGTTGGGGAAAGCGAAATTGTCGGCGACGACCCAATGGTCAGTGTGACAGGAATGCTCACTGGAGAATTGCTCGCTCCCGAACTGGAGATAGGTATTGTGGCGGTGTAGGTCCCGCTAGCCAGGCCGCAGAGGCCTTGAAATTCGACGGTCAACGTATAGGGGGCCGAACTGCCGGTAATCCACAGATTCAGCCAGCCGGTGGCGCCACTACTATAGGTGACCGTACCAATTGTCGGGGTCGCCAGCGTGCCGTCGCCAGAGTTGCTTATGGTGACAGTCTGGTTCGCTGGATAGTTGGTGCAGTTCCCTGAGTTAGCGGCGATACTCGTCGGGGAAACCGCGATCGTCTGCGCCCCTAAAGTGGGCACGCTCAACGCAAGGACTACTGGAAGCAGGTGCAGGAAAATGCGCGTGCTTTTCACGCTATGCCTCTCCTTGATCGATAGCGGGAGCAGGCGAAAGAAGATGCGTAAGTGTCTCATGGAGTCTCCATTGAGGGACGTGCAACATTCGAAACAGTGATATATCATTAGTGATGCACCGCAGTCAAGTGCTTTATTTTATATACTTGGCCTGTAAACTCATTGCACTTATAGATATATCAAAATGAAATTGGGACTCGAGAAGTGCTGACGATGCTGCTGCACAACCTGCGTGCCGACGCACCTAAACGCCTTGGCATCGGCCATAAGGCTGCCAAGCAATTCAGCCGCAAGCTAATTTACTGCTCCGCCATTGCCTTGGATCAGGGGTGAGCGCTATCGTGCTCGTCCAGCCTACGGCGACATATTGCAGATATTTCGCAAGTCACCTTTTATTGGTACGCTCGCCGCGATGGGCACATTGAACCGCGAATAGCTAGCCCACTCGCCGTGTTGCGACGACCCCGTGTTCCGATGACTGGGCGCCCGTTTTGGCTTTCAAAGCCGGCCGAGATGGCAGCGTCGACTCTCCATCTGAACCTCAACATGCACCAAGCTTCAGGAAGACAAGCTCACCAGGAGTGCGAATAGTAAACCGGCGAGAGCAATCTGTGTAGCCGCGACCAACAACGGAAAGCAAAAAACCTGATAGGTACCAGCCGGAATGCTGTAACAATCCGATCGGGGAGCGATGCGAAACATCTGATCTCGTGCGTTCACACACTCTGCTACCAGTAAGTCACTCCGCCCTAGTCTCTGGCTGCAGGACGACATTGCGGTGCGAGATCGTGGGATTGCCAATGTTGTCTATCGGTGTGGCCACCGCCCGCAGCGAATAAGAACCGGGTGTCTCAGGGACCTTAATCTCGAAATAGTAGGTCTCGGCCCCAAGTGGCTCGATGGAAAACGATACCTCATCGCTCACGCTCTCCTTTTCCAGCGCGTCGACAAAGGAGAGTCGAAGTTTGCCTGCGCGCGCGCGGTCTTCGTCGTTCACCATGGCAACGTTGAATCGGTGGAGCCGGCCGACTGTCAGCGTGGGATGCCAGAAATCCAAATAGACGCCGAGAGGCCTAAAGGCCTGCTCCATTTCCTTGAAGAAGTGTGGATTCAGCTTCAGCGACTTGATGTCCTGAAAATGATCGGAAGTGAAACTATCGGGATCGCTGGCTGTTAGGTAAACAAAGTGCAGCACGCCCGCGTAGCGTCTGTAGGCGCGCCAGAACTCTGTTTGCCCGCCGAGAATGTAAGCCTGCAACTTGAAGCGGTTTTCGGCGGTGTTTTCGTTATCCGGCAGGAGCTTGGGGTAAAGCTTCTGCGTCAGCACTGTGGGCGAGCCATCGCGGTTCAGCCAGAGCCATCCATATTCATTCAGGATCATTGCGTGGGCGGTTTTGTTGGAGGAGCCTCGCGGGCCGAACATCGACTCCAAGTCCTGCAGCTTAAAATCAGGCGGGCGATTCTTGTTGTGCGACGAATCGTCCATCGCAGCCGAGAGGAGCAGGTATTGGTGATCTTCGACAGGATCGTTCGATCCGGCGGGACCGTTGTAGCTGTTTTCCCATGGCCGATTCGAGAGGTCGAGCGGGCGCACTTTGTTAATGATGTCGGCGAAGCCGGGGAGCCACGATTCATTGGTGGCATCCCAGATCGCGACGCTAGGGTGGTTCCAGTTGTCGCGCATCCATTCTGTGTACTCGGTGGTCATTTCCTCAAGGTTGTACACTTTGCCGAAATCCACGTCAGGTAGCGGATTGCCAACCCAGACGAAGTACTCGTTCTCGATGAGCAGTCCAGCCTCATCAGCGATTTGCAGCCACCGATCGGGAACCGGTCCGATGCAGAAGCGGAATGCGTTCCAGTGCATCTGTTTGGGAATGGTAACCAGGAGGCGATGCAGCCATGCCTCATCCCATGGCAGCACCCCGACATCCGGATCTTCGAAGAAGCGATGGAGGGTGATGTTCGACCCGCGCAAAAAATAGGGACGGCCATTCAGATACGCGCGCTGGGTGACGGTGTCGAAGTGGAAGTCGCGCATGCCGAAGCGCGTCACCGCGGTATCGCCAGAAGTGGAAGTGGTGACCGTGTAAAGGAATGGATCTTCAGGAGACCAAAGATGCGCCTTCGGAATCGGCACAAGTTGCGTAAGACTCTTGGTTTCCCCTGCGGCGAGGCTAACTTCCGTTTCGATCTTGGCCGAGACCCGCACTCGAGACTTCCACTCGAATGCCTGCTGGGCTACTTTTGTGACGATCGCACGATCGCTATAGTTGTGCAGTTCTGTCTGTATCAGGACGGCGGATTGAGGGAGACGCGGCGCCACTTGGACAATGGAGATGACGGGATTGCTCATGGTCATGAGCGTCACGTCGTCATAGATGCCGGGGGTCCAACGGCTCTTTTCATAGTCGGTGCCAGCTATGACACCGGGTGGCAGAACGCCAGGATGAGCGCCGATGCGAATGATGAGTTCATTCGAGTCGCTCCAGTGAATGGCCTTGGTTACATCGAATGTCACCGAAGTAAAGCAAGGATCGTGCTCACCGATGCGCACTCCATTGAGAAATGCGACCGTGCCGAACTGCGCTTTGTTGATGCGAAGTAAAGCCACCTGATTCTCGGCCGGCGCAGTGAAAGTTCTACGGTACCAGAAGTAGTTACGTTTCTGGTGGGAGATACCCGGCGCGTTGCCAAGCTTGTCGAACTCGGCGTGGGAGAACTGTCCCTTCCCAACAAAGCGATAGAGCAGTTGGCGGCTTTGAAACTGATCCACGTTGGGGAACGCGGGAACTGCGGAGTGCGTGAGGCCTGGAACTGGAGCCTTATGCGTGTACTCGCTGGGCATAGCATCGGCGCTTACGCTGTCCTCAACGTCCCATTGGCCATTAAGCGAGATCGTGGTGCGGTGGTCGCCCGCGGTCGCATTCTCCGACTCTGGAATTTCCCCCCAATGCGATTCGCCATGCAACTGACTTGACAGGCCAATGCCAAGAGTCGCTGTCGTGGATCGGCTTAGAAACTCTCGTCGATTCATCCTGATCTCTCCCTTGAAGTCTTTGACTCTTGGTTCATTACTATGAAAATAAGAAAACGCTTCGGTTCGATAATTGATATATCAAGATGTGCGCCGGACTGTCAATTGAGAATCTCTTTGACCGAGCGCACATTTATCGGCATCGCACTGAGTCGCACATTTCGCGGGAACGTTGTAAATGCGGTGGAAGAGGTCGATTTTATCAGGATCAGCGGGGGACTGCTGCAGAAACGGCAGAGAGAGGGATTTAATCAGTGTCCTTCCCCTGCAACTCCGTCATAGTTGGTCCGCGCGTCATTCCCGACATAGGTGTTGCTACCGTTGCCGCTGCCGTAGGCGATCGCGGTTGTCGGGGATGCCAGCGTGCCGCCGCCAGTGTTTTTCACGGTGACGGTCTATAAAGCCGGATTCGAGCCGCCCGATACCCCGGTAAAGCTGAGACCGTTTGGAGAATGCGAGATGACTGGAGTCGTAGTTCCAACCGCCACATTCGTAAGCGAGTAGCTGCTGACCGTGAAGCTGTCGCTTGTTGCACTTGTGGTGTAGATGCACTCGACAGGCATGCCGTTCGCTGGCCCGGTACTGGTCGCGCAAACAGTCGACTGCTTCAGTCGACCGCTCTCCTCTTGCAGGAGCTTCATCTCCCGCACCTAGTCCACTCGGGGCCTACGTGCTGCTTCTTCCAGCGGTAGAACGTCTGCTCGCTGATCCCCCGCCTTTCGGATCAGTTCCGCCTCCGCCTGCTTCAGAACAGACACGATCCGCTCCACGGAACACCGCTTCCTCTTCATTGGCTATATTCGCCCCGCTCTCGGCGCGCAAAATTTCAGTTCAAGCGCCGATCTCACCAAGACTTCCAGTGTTAGCCGGTCTCTTATTTTCAAATCCATGGCGAAAATATGAGCACGTCTTGGTGAATTGTCTCGGCCGTGCGATACTGATATGTCATTGTACGCAGAGGGGAGAGGGCGCCAAATTGCTGCGATCACGGAAGAAGCGGACAAGTACACTTGCGCCAACAAAGCCTGAAGCGGCATTGGCCCCAGCAGCCGAGCAGCAGCGCCGGGCTACTGGCGTGGGCAGAAGAATGGCCGGACTGAGGGCGAAAAGAGGCTCGCTGGCGAACGCCGCCTATACGCAAATTCGCGATGAAATTCTTCGCGGCACCTTCAAATTCGGAGATATCCTCTCTCGCCGGCATCTGGCCGAGATGCTCAACATGAGCTTTATTCCGATTACCGAAGCATTGCAGCGTTTAGAAGCCGAGGGAGTGGTCGAGAGCCGGCCGCGCATCGGAACGCGCGTGCGGATTCCGACCGAGGAGGATATACGCGGCACGTACGAGATCCGCGAAGCCCTGGAGGCACAATCGGCCCGGCTGTGCGCGTCGAATATAACCGCTGAGGAGAAAAAGCAGCTCGAAAAGAGCGCCGAGCACCTCGATCACCTGTATTTCGCCGGTCAGTCCGAAGCGGATCCGGTGTTTCTGTTCTCCGTGCACACCTACCACATGCAATTTCACATGCGCATCGCGGAGATTGCAGGTTGCATCGGGCTCAGCAAGGCCATTGAAAAGGAACAGGTGCTGGTCTTCAACTGGCTTTACGATACGACGACGCAACGTACGGTTTCGCCGGCTGATTTTCATACCACGCTTGCCACGGCACTATGCTCGGGAGACCCAATTAAGGCAGATGCGGCAATGCGGGCGCATGTGCGGTACGGACTCCAGCAGGTGCTTGACCGCTTTACTCCACTGGAGGAGGAGAATGCATGGCGTGCGCGTTACGCTCCTTCCTGATCAAACGCTGGATTGAGGTCTCTATCAGCAAATTCATGAAGCTGGTCCGTGGTAGCTGAATTCGCGGCGGCCGGTGTCTTTCTCTGATTACCAGAGGCCGATTCACCGAACGGTCTCATTTGGTTTGGGGTGCCAGTAAGCTTCTCGTTGAAAGCCATTCCTCGAAGGACAATTGAAAGCGATCACGGGCATTGAAATTCTTATCGGCCGGCTCGAAGGCAAATGGAAGGTCAGCCAGAATCGCTCCGAGGCGGATCGTCGTGGAGTTGCCGCGGGATTGTCTCTCGCGGGCAACAATGAGATGGCCGATCTGGTAATGAATGCCTGTCCTTTCTCGCATTCGTCGCAAACCGCTAGCGAGGATCTGCGAAGGGAAGGAAACGAGGAAATGGATTCGCTCGTCGCTCAGCACGGTGATAGGAATGCAAACAAATGAAAATTGGATTCTTGAGAAATTTAAGGACCAGGGGCAACAACCTGAGGAATGCACCCTC